>JASEFR010000033.1 GCA_030019025.1 bacterium | reverse complement strand
TTCTTTCAGAAAACAGTTTACAATTTGCTAAAGGCAAATTGACTTTTCGGGTCGGAAATTTGGAGGCAACAGTGGAACCTCAAAAAATTGGGTTGTATAAAATTAGAAGAATAAATTTTCTTCTTCTAAAGGAAGCAGAAGTAAGACTTTTAAAGTTCCCATTTCTTGCCAACTTTCTCGTAAAAACTCCTTTCCTTTTCCAGTTTTCCTTTTTCGGATGTCATTCTTACCCTTTATTTTTCAGAAACGACAAAGAACTTGAAAAATTTCGCGAAATAAACAGTACAATTTTTGGTGAAGAAATAGTTTTAAATGCAGAACTTTTAAACTTGAAAGAACTTAGTTCTATTCTTCAAGGCCGTACTCTTTGATTTTCAATCTCAGCGTATTCCTGTGAATGCCCAAAATTTCAGAAGCTTTAGAAATATTCCAATCTACAAGCTCAAGAACCTTTCGTATATGTTCTTTTTCCACATCCTTGAGTTTCATAGAAACTGCTCCGCCCATTTCCTGTAAAAAAAGAAGGTCTTTTGTTATTAATTCTTTCTTACATAAAACACACGCCCTCTCAATAACATTCTGAAGTTCTCTCACATTCCCAGGCCATTTATAAAGTAAAAGTGCAGATTGAGCATCTTCAGTAAATCCTCTGATAGATTTATTCATTTCCCTGCTGAACTTTTTAAGAAAATAATGGGCAAGAGGGAGTATATCCTCGATTCTTTCTCTTAAGGGTGGAATTTTGATGTGAAATACGTTGATTCTATAAAACAGATCCTCCCTGAAAGTTCCCTCTTTCACCATTTTCCCAAGGTCTCTATTGGTAGCGAATAGATACCTCACATTGATTTTCTTTGTTTTAGTGGAGCCCAACCTCACAACTTCTCTATCTTCAAGGACTCTGAGAAGTTTTGCCTGTAAAAGTGGAGACAATTCACCAATCTCGTCCAAAAAGAGGGTACCGCCATCGGCAAGCTCTATCTTCCCCGGTTTATCAGTGTTAGCACCAGTAAAAGCCCCCTTCTCGTACCCAAATAATTCAGCTTCCAACAATGTATCTGGTATCGCAGCGCAGGAGATGGGTACAAAGGTGCCCACCCTTCCCGAATGTTCATGGATAAATCTTGCAAGAACTTCTTTACCCGTTCCACTTTCGCCCGTAATCAATACAGATGTATTAGTAGGCGCGACCTCTTTAGCCATTTCAACAACTTCTTTCATTTGCCTGGACTCCGCAATTATGGTTCCCTTAGAATATCTGATCTCGCTCTCAATTTCCTCCAGTTTTCGAACCAACAAAAATTTCTCCTCTATACGCTTCAATTTCAATAATAACTCCTCCAGATTTAAGGGTTTCAAAAGGTAGTCATAAGCACCCTTTTTCATTGCTTCAACAGCACTATTCACATCACCATAAGCAGTAACAATAATAAACTCCGTTTGAGGTCTTAAGGCTTTAACCTTTCCCAGCAATTCAACACCACTTAAACCGGGAAGTCTGAAGTCGGAAATCACTACTTCTACCGGATTTTTTTCAAAAAACTCAAAGGCCTCTTCTCCTGACTCAAAATCAAAAACGGCATACCCCTTTTTCTTCAAGAAATCTGCTAAAATCCACCTTTCATTCTTATCGTCTTCAACAACGGCGATCTTTACCATAGGGAATCCTCAGAACCGCAACTGTTCCATGGTTTTTAACGCTTTTAATTATTAATTCCCCACCGTGAGCCTCCACTACCTTCCTTACAAAAAATAAACCAAACCCCGAACCTTTAGCCTTGGTTGTATAGAAGGGATTTCCTGCTCTCATCAGCTCGTCCCTGTCCATGCCCACTCCATTATCTCCAACAATTACATCTACAAACTCCCCTTTTGAAACAATGGCAACCTTAATCTCACCTTGCTGAGAAATAGCTTCTATAGAATTTCTAATAAGGTTCCTCAAAGCCTCTTTAAAACGAAATCTATCGATAAGGATTTTCGGGCAAGCCTTATAAACTGTCCTGAAATTAATTTCACGAGCCCTGAATTCAGCAAGAAACTCAGCAAGAAGTTCATCGACCATCTCACAAAGGTCAACACACTCCCAATTTATTTTAAGAGGTGCCATGATAGATACAAAACGATTCACAATTTCTTTAATCTTTTCCGTCTCCCTCATCAAAATAGAGAGAAGTTCCTTTGACTCCATTTCCGGATGAATTAGAAACTCAGAATTAAGCCTTTGAATAATCATGCTTATTGAATTGAGAGGATTCTTTATCTCATGTGCAACCTGTGCAGACATTTCTCCAAGTAATTCAATCCTCTCCGCTCTTTCGATCTTATCCTCCAGAATCGTACTCTCTACAATCAGTAATGTTGCGCTCCTCCTATTCTTAGTGGAAAAAACAGGAACCGCTGTGTATCGAAGCTTTTTAAGAGCATCTTTCTTGACATAAACCTCGAGAACGGGCAAATCTGGCAAAATTTCATTTAACTTTATCTCCTTTGCTTTCTGCTTGGGCATTTTCAGAATTTTGTAAAACTCATCATTGGCAAAAATGAGAGTGTCATCTCTATCGAAAATTGCTATACCAAGGGGAACATTGCTTAACAGCGTGTCAAAACTTGCAAGCTTAAGCTGTAAGCGTTTCCTTGAATATATAAGAGAAAGAGCAATGGCAAGGAAAACAAGGAGCAAGAGGTGAAGCAGAAAAAGATTCCTCACAAAGCCCTTATAAGCCGAAGTGTAGTAAGATCTGGATATTCCAAGCCTCATAATACCTTTAAAAACACCTGGTAATTCGAAAGGCATAGAAATTTCAAGAACCTCTTCACCTGAAACCTTCACTACTCTTGAATAGGATTTCTTTCCTTCAAAAACCTTTACTAAAGGGGAGTCCTCATCAAGATCGCTTAAATCCTCGGGGACTTTTACGCCAAACCAGATACCCTGCGTGTCCTGAAGTGCAAGATAAGCAATTTTCCTATCTTTCTCAAGGGTATTTAGAAGTTCCCCTGTACCCGCACTCAATCGGCGATTCATTATATCACTTCTAACGACGTAAAGGACTGCAATTTTGCTTCCGATCCTCGAAGCAAGATTGATGGAATAATCATTCTCGTATGGATAGATATCCTGCTGATTAAGGGCCTCTTTTTCAAACCCAGCAAGAATAGAATCAATCTTAGCATCCGGGGGAAACATCCCTATGGGTTTTAAATCTAAATCGAGGAACAATATACCGGAAATTTCAGTTACCTCTTTCAGCCACCTTAAATTTTGATAATTGGGCACTGGATTCTCAGAAAGCCACTCTTCAGCCTTTAGAAGATTTTTCACCACATAAAATTCTTGCTCTTTCTGGGTTTGGATTACTGTGTGAAGGGAACTGACAAGAACACTTCTCAAGGTCTTTACATCCTCAAAAACCACGTGATCTACACTTCTTTTAAGGAATCTCAGATTCAATAAAAAAGAGAGCGCAAGCACCACAACTGAAATCAGCAAAGCTACGTAAAAATTGCGTTCTTTCATCTGTTAAATGATAATTTACAAATGACGTAAAGGCAAAGGTACTTTTGCCTATACAAAACAATTATTATAAAATTTCAAAATGCGAAAGTTAATTGGGGTAATTGGACCTTCGGAACCCTCAGAAGATGCAAAAAAATTCGCAGAAGAGTTAGGTAGGCTTATAGCGAAGGAAGGATGGATTGTCCTAACCGGTGGTAAGGGTGGCATTATGGAATCCGCTTCTAAAGGTGCAAGAGAAGCAGGTGGTATTACGATCGGTATTCTTCCAGAATCCCACAAAAAATTTGCCAACAAATACGTTGACATTGCAATACCCACAGGAATGGGTGAGGCAAGAAACATTATATTAGTGAATTCTTCCGATGCTATAGTTGCAGTGTCCCTATCAGCGGGAACCCTTATAGAAATTGCAACAGCAGGAAAAATTGGTAAGATAATACTGGGGTACAGGATAACCAATATACCCGGCGTAAATTTAATTACCATTTCAACACCAGAAGAGGCAATTTCAATTCTTAAAAACCTTTTAAAGGAGTAAAAATATGATTGAAATTGATGGGCACCATCTTGATCTTGAACAGGTTTATCAAGTTGCAGTAAAAAAAGAAAAGGTTAAACTCTCAGACTCTGCCATTGAGAAAATTAAGGCAGGCAGAAAGATAGTGGACGAAATGCTAAAGAGCGGGAAACCTTACTACGGAATAAACACTGGGGTTGGTAAATTGGCAGAGGTTAGAATTGAGAGTGATGATATTGACGAACTCCAGAAAAATATAATTCGGTCCCATGCGGTAGGAGTCGGAGAGCCCCTTTCCGAGGAATTCGTAAGGGCATGCATGCTCCTAAGAGCAAATACCCTTGCTTCAGGTCACTCTGGTGTAAGGGTTGAGGTAGTTGAAAAGCTTTTAGAATTTTTAAACAACGACATAATACCCTTAGTGCCTTCCAGAGGTTCAGTGGGGGCTTCGGGTGATCTTGCACCCCTCTCCCACATCGCCCTTGCCTTAATGGGGGAAGGCTACTGCTTAAAAAAAGAGGAGAAAGTAGAAACATCAAAGATTCTTAATGAAAAGGGTATAAAACCTTTAACACTTAAATCCAAGGAAGGGCTTGCCCTTATAAACGGTACTCAAGCAACTTCGGCTATCATATCTTTAATTCTCCATTACTCCTACATACTAACTTACAATGCAGACCTTATTGCGGGGATGACTTTCGAAGCCTTAAAAGGTGTAGCGGAGGAGCTGGATTTGAGAATCGGGGACATAAGACCCCATCCGGGAATAAAGATAACTTTAAATAACCTGCAAACTTTTGTTAAAGATTCCAGGCTAATTCAAAGGGAAAAGAAAAGAGTTCAGGACGCCTACTCTTTAAGGTGTACTCCGCAAGTCCACGGAGCAGTATGGGATATACTTGATTTTTCAAAGAAAGTAATGAACATCGAGATTAACTCTGTTACAGACAACCCTGTCATCTTTGAAAACGGCGACATAATTTCCAACGGCAATTTCCATGGACAGCATCCTGGTATAGTTGCAGACTTTCTCAGCATCGGTCTCTCCATACTTGGAAATATTTCTGAAAGAAGAAGTTTCCGTCTCATAACTCCGGAGTTAAGTGGATTACCTGCCTTTCTCATTAAAGAAAGCGGATTGTTCTCTGGATTTATGATGCATCAGGTAACTCAAGCAAGTCTCGTATCAATGAACAAAATACTTGGACACCCTGCTACCTTGGATTCTATTCCGACCTCAGGAAATCAGGAGGATTTTGTCTCAATGGCAATGAATTCAGCTTTAAAACTAAAGGAAATCTACTCGAATACCCGGAAAATATTGGCAATTGAATACATGATGGGTGCACAGGCTATTGAAATTCTCGGGATAGAAGGGGCTTCTACTACTTCCAAAAAGCTAATTAAAAAGTTGCGGGGGCATGTTCCTTTTTTAGACAAAGATAGGTTCATGTATGAGGATATTCTGTCCGCTGAAAACCTTCTTGCGGAAAAGTTAATTTGAAGATACTAAACTCCTGCCGCAACAGGGCAAATTAATTTGAGTTCATGAAATTTCGTTTCGCTCACTAATTCGTAGGCCTTAACTTCAATGTTTAAACCCCACACCGTCCCTTTTATACCCGTACCTTCATTAAGGTAACTCCACTTTGAAAAGGCTTGGGACTTGAACGGAGATTCATTGACTGAAATAATTATATAAACCTTCCCCCTTTCCATGGTATCAAGGTCGTCAGGTGATGGAACAGCTTCGGCCGGAAGGTTTTTCAATCCAGTATGAGAATGGAAATCACCAATTATTTCAAGTCCCATCTGGAGATTCTTTATAATCTCTATCACCCTCCTTTCCCTTTTCCTGTTCAACTCCACGGAAAATGGGCTTCTTTTGGCGCTTACAATTGGGATCGCATGCTCGATCACATATCCATAGTTGAGTTTGTATCCTAAAAGCAATCCATAGTTTTCAAGTTTATATGTCTCTACTGCTGAGACTATCATACTCAAAAATGCAGGCGGTTCAATCACTACCCTTTTCATTTAATCTCACCTCAAAAATGGTCTCCACAAAAGGTTCTGACTTTACAAGTTTTATTTTCCCACCATGAATATCTTCAACAATCCTTCTTGCAAGAAGTAATCCTATACCCCAACCATGCTCCTTCGTTGAAAAGGACTCCTTAAAGACCTTTCTGGCTTGTTTAGAATCAAAACCCTTTCCATTATCAACAAATCTGATAACTACTTCTCCAACGTCTTTCAAAGCCTTAACTACAATTTTTCCGCTTGGTCCCAGTGCTTCGTAAGAGTTTTTAATCAAATTTTCGAAGGCCCATGCAAGAAGCTCCCTATCCGCCTCAACGGTAAGACCTGCTTCGCATTCAAGTGTAACTTCAACATTTTTCAAGAATCTTTCCTTTAATTCGCTAATTAATTCTTTCAGCATTTCATCAACACGAACCACCTCTTTCTTTACCTTTCCACCTACGCGGGAAAACCTCTGCAAAATAGACCTGAGCCTCAAAATATCCTTCTCCATGGCGGTTATTATCTTATCACTACAATTTCCCGTCTTCAAAAACTCAAGCCACCCCATTAAAGCGGAAACCGGCGTTCCCATCTGGTGTGCAAGGCCCCTGGCAAAGTTTGCCCAGATTGTCTCAACTTCATAAGTATGGATCACCCTCCCGGCTTCCACTAAGAAAATAGAAGCCGCCAGACTTATAACCAAAACCACGAAAGGGAGTAATCTGATCCAAGTTGTATATTTTGGATATCCATAATAAATATACCCTATAACCTCCTCGCCCTTCTTAACCTCGTATGGATCATGTTTTTCCCCTAACTTTCCCATCCAAGATATAAGCCTAAGATAATCGGGGTCATCCTTTAATAGATCTGGACGATAAAGCATGTTAATGGTGTATTTCTCTGACGGAACGTCTATAGATGCCCATGCTACTGGCAATCCAAGTTCATTGGTCATCACAATGGGAAAGTTAACTTCACCGAGAATTTCCTTTATCTCAGCGAAGGCTAACTCAATATTTTCAGAATGGGCAATTATTGAAGAAATAAGTAAGGTGATAGCCTTTGATTCAGCATCTATCCCCTTTTCGATTTCCCTTGAAACAGGTAAAACTAATGCAAGGGACAAGAGAAATAGAATCCCTGCAAAAATAATTACTCTATAGCCTACACCTCTCATAATGTATACTGGAATTGAGAGTCAAAAAGTCTCTTGTACAGCTCGCAACTCTGGTAAAGTTCGCTATGCCTTCCAACAGCGAGAATTTTTCCATCATCAAGTACCACTATTTTGTCTGAGGACAAAACCGTTACCAAACGGTGGGCTATAGTTATCACCGTCGTATCTTTAGTAATCTCCGAAAGTGCCTCTTTAATGGCCTCTTCCGTTTCAGAGTCCAGCGCTGAAGTAGCCTCGTCAAGGACGAGTATAGAAGGCTTCCTTAAAAGGGCCCTTGCAAGGGCAATCCTTTGTCTTTCGCCTCCAGAGAGGGTAATTCCCCTTTCACCCACCTTCGCATTCAATCCCTCTGGAAATCTTTCATAAATTTCTTCAACTTTTGTCTTTCTACAGATGTCCCTCAAATCCTCTTCATCGACATCCACAGCTGCATATAACAAATTATCTCTGATTGTTCCACCAAAGAGCAGCACTTCCTGAGGCACTACTGCTACCTTTGATCGGAAGGAATCATAGTCATATTCATATAAACTTAACCCGTCTATAAGTATCTCACCTGCTTCCACTCTATAAAATCCAAGAATGATATCCACCAAAGTGGTTTTACCAGCACCTGTTGGGCCCACAATAGCCACCTTCTCACCCTTTTTAATCTCAAGATTAATGTCTTTCAAAGTGAAACCCACTTCAGGGTAGGAGAACATAACATTCCTTAATTCAATTTTTTCTTTGATCCCCTCAAAAGGAATCTTCCCTTCCCATTTATATTCAGGCAGATCAAAAATTTCTAAGAGTCTTTTTGAAGCAGCAGCACCTTCCTGCAAATAAACGTTAATTTGAGATAAATGTTTGAGAGGAGAAATCATCGTAAGGGCTGCTGCAAGGAAAACGAAGAATCTATCGGGGGTTAAAATTTGCAACTTGAAAATGAGAATACCGCCGTAGACAAGCAACATTGCCGCAACGGTCATCGTAAGGAACTCTGTTAAAGGAGAAGCCAAGGCTCCCAAATAATGAAACCGAAGCACAGACTTGAAATAGTCTTTTGAACTCTTGTTAAACCTATCTTCTTCCTTCTTTTCCGTTCCAAAACTTTTAATAACCTTTATCCCAGTCAGAGTTTCATAAAGAACGGTTGCGATATTGCCCATCTTCTCCTGTGATGCCTTCGATCTCTTACGCAGCTTTCTACTTACGGCTGTTATAACGAGAAGAGTTGCAGGAATTACAAGAAGTGCAAAGAGAGTCAAATGCCAGCTGGCCATAAATGCAAGTATTAGGTATGCAATCAGTGTCGCAGTTTCACTTACAAGTACATAAACACCATGAGTAATTGAAGTTTTAAGCAAATTAATATCATTAATAAAATGTGAAATAACCTCTCCTGAGCTCTTTTTATGGAAAAAGGAGAGAGGTAGGGAAAGTATTTTTTTAAACAGCGCTTCTCTTAGATCCCTTACTACCTTTTCTTGAACATAAACCCCTGACAACTTCTGAAAATAAGTAATGATGGCCTTTATAAGATAAAAAACAACAATCAATATGGCAAGGTTTCTCACAGCTTCAAGAGGTGGAACTTGAAGAATAAAACGGTTAAAAATCTTTCCAACAACAGGTAGCTTCTTCTCAGAGTAAAGTGGTGCATTTTCCTTATAAAAGAGCATCCTTAGAACAGGCGAGATGATACCAAGAGAAAACCCATTGAGCATAGAAGAGATTGATAATAATAGGAAAGCAACTAAAAAGGAAACAAGGTTTTTTTTAACAAAGCGGAGCATTCGGAAATATTCTCTCATTTCTTAAGGCCAATTATCGAAGAAAGGGTTTTTTTGAAATCTCCCTTATCTATAATTAGCCTACCCGTTTCCCTTGGAAGGAATTTTAATTTTTCAGGGAAAAGATAGGTTTTTACCCCAAGCACCTGGGCAGGATACGTGAATATTGATAACTCTGACAGAAAGAGATCCGCCAGAGACAAAATTGCCAGAACGAGTTTAGAATCCATAACCCAGAGTGATTCTTTATCAATAAAAGTCAATCTATCTTTCGTTAAATAAGCGAGATATTGCTTTATAAGAGCCTCCCGTTTTGGATTCAGGTCACTTACAACCAGAATATTCTTTTCAGTATGTCCTTTAAACTTTATGTAATCTCTGGCTTTCGTTTTTTCCTCGCTCGACAAAGAAATAGGAAAGTCTTTTTTAGGAATTCCAAAAGTTGAAGCAAAATTTCTGTAAATAACATCCAATTCTCGGCCAAGTGGCTTAAAAACAACGGTGGAATTCTTTAAGTTCTCATCAGAAATAGCGAAAGAATACGTAGGATATAGAAGATCGTACCTTTTGGACTCTCCGTAATCAAGGTTTATAACCAGTGTTATGCCCTTTTCCCGATAAATTGCCTTCAAAAATTCCTTTTCCTTTTTGAGTTTAAACCAGTAAATATGGTCGGGGAAAAACGTTTTAAGGAGGTCCACTTTCCCATCTACAGGATAAAATACATGACTGGTCTTCTTAAAGTAATGAACAAAATTCCAGATAGAATAAAGTGAATAAGAGAACAACAATGGATTTTCGGGTAATATAAAAACACACCTCTGAGCCTCGTTAAGCCTCCCATTGAAATAAAACTTTGACTGCATGAAAAAATGATAAAATATAAGGTAGATTAAATCAAGAAAAACTATTTGATTGGTTGAATGAAATATGCTATAATTTTTCCACTCTTTTAAAAGGCCGGGGTGGCGGAATTGGCAGACGCACATGGTTGAGGGCCATGCGGGAGCTAATCCCGTGCGGGTTCAAATCCCGCCCCCGGCATCATTAAAATTCCACCAACCCGCTTAGAGGATCTGTATCCTTACAGACTTTTAAAAACACACTGAGAATTTTTGGATCAAAGTGGGAAGGGTTTGTTTTCTTGTCACCTACTAACAGTATTTTCAGTGCTTCCTCATGAGAAAGGCCCTTCTTGTAAGGTCTTTCGCTCCTTAAAACATCGTAAGTGTTGGTTAATTTCACAACTCTGGCAGGAAAAGGTATCTCTTCACCTTTAAGTCCAAAAGGATAACCAGTTCCGTCGTAATTTTCGTGATGATAAACCGCAATCTCCCGTGCTATTTTTAGCTCAGGATGGGACAGTAATCTTTCTGCAAGTATAGTATGTTTTCTTACCAACTCCCTTTCCTCTTCAGTGAGAGGCCCTACTTTGTTAAGGAGAGCTGAAGGGATAAAAATTTTACCTATGTCATGTAAAACAGAAAACTCAACAATCGCATTTTTGTAATCTTCGTCAATTTCCATATTATCAAGAATCAACTTCGTTAGATATTTTACTCTTTTAAGATGACCAGCATCCTCAGGATCAATTCTTTCAGCAAGAACTGCCAGTTTTTCTGAAAAATTGTAAAAAGCTGATCTAAATTTCATAAACAAAACTTCATTTTCCTTTATCTTCTCATTGGTCTTTATCACGTGAGTGTGCAAAACCTTTACCAAGTCAACAACTTCCTTAGTGCGAACTCTCTCACTAATTTCTTCCGGATCCTCAAGGTGCCTCACCATTTCAATGATCTTTGCGAGATTGTGACTTTCCTCCTTTACCAACTTCCTAACATATAATGAGACTAAGGAAAGGGTAGTAATTAATATAAGATACACGAAAAAACTAAACAATAAAATAGAAAAGAGAGGATAAAAATCGAGTCTGGCAAAAAGCAGGCCCCTTAATTTGGTAGTCCCCAAAGAAAATTCCATGTCTTCTTCTATATCACGGTAAAACGGGCGCTTTCTAAAAACCTTCCGAGGGTAAGGAGAAAAGAACTCCAAAAGTGACTCTTTAGCAACATTATAAACCCCTATATCCTTTATAAAAACTGACAACCCTTTAAGTCTTTCAATCTTTGACCTGTATTCCAGAGAATTTATATCCAGAGAAAGAGTTGTATAGTAACCCGAGTTTAACTTAAGATATATGTATGAACGCATCTTTGCATCCCGAGAGGAGAAACTCAGAGGTAAAAAATGGGTTGCCTCCTTTTTTAGATTCTTAAGGGTATCCCAAAGGCTTCCCATTTCCTTTAAGTCAAGGTTTAAAAATTCTCGTTTTGAGGAATAAACAACATTCCCACTACTGTCTATAAGAGAAATATCAAGGTCAACGTAGAACGAATCCGGCAAAGATTTTAAGAACTGGACCTTTAAACTGTCCAGTGCACTCTCCACCCTTTTAGGCTCAGATTTTATAAGTTTCTCAAAAATTTTGTTGTTAGACACAAGCAAGCTATCAAAATACTCTCTTCTCCCTTTAGCACCAGAGGAAAGTTCATCAAAGATCTGATTGAGAACAAGTTCAACCCTTACCGGGATCTTTTTCTCAACATCTCCCGCAAGGTTGTCAATCCTTTTTTCAGTATAATATAAGTACAAACCAGCGGAGATGAAGACAATTGGGATTATAATACCTACAAGCGTCACCAACAATCTTTTAGAAATAGATTTCATTTCACCCACCGTAAAGGCTCTGAAGATCAACTTTTTCAATCTCTTCAAGGAAAATGGAGATCAAGACCGGGTCAAAATCACCTGGCTTTACCCTCTCATCACCTTCGGTCATAATCTTAACAGCCTGAGAATGAGTATAGGCCCTTTTGTAAGGCCTCTCACTCCTTAAAGCGTCATAAACATCAACAATTTTTACAATTCTGCCCGGCAATGGTATCTCTTCACCCCTTAGCCCAAAGGGATAACCACTCCCATCATAGTTCTCGTGGTGATACAGACAAATTTCCTTTGCCACAAGAAACTCGGGATCAGAAAAAAGATTTGCACCATAAATCGTATGTTTCTTTACCAGCTCCCATTCAGCAGGATTCAATTTTCTCTGAGCCTGCAATACATCAATGGGGATATAAATTTTACCAATATCGTGAAGAACCGAATAGTTTATTATCTGATCAGCGTAATCCCTGTCAAGTTCAAGCCTGTTAACGATAAGTCCCGTTAAATACTTTACCCTCATCAAATGCTCGCCCGTCTGGTGTTCATAACTTTCTGCAACTATTGCAAGCTTCTCAGCAAAGTCAACAAAGGCCTCCTTTCTTCTGATAATAATATCAATTGATTTTCTTTCCTCTTCCTTCAGCCTATTAACCAGCAAACTTAACGTAGATGCGACCTCAAAGACTTCTTTTATCTTGAAGTCTTGAGAATCAAACTGAGGATACTCATTGGCTTCAAGCTTTGAAACATAATTTTGTATCTTACCAATGTCTTTTCTTATTGCCCGGTATTCCTTAAAGGCAACAATGTAAGTTAAAATTAACAGAGCGAAAAACACCAGTACGCTTACAATGAAAATTGAATGCATCTCCAGAAAGTTAAGCCGAATATAAGCATTTAATGGTTCTGACCAGGTCCCCAAGGTGTTTACATAAAAAGTATTTTTTAAATCACGCTTGTAAAATTCCCACCATTTCAAAGGTTTAAAAGAAGCGGTATCTCCAAAAGTTATCGGAATTCCATTTAAATTGAATAACCTTACCTTCTCAATAAATATAGAAAAGTCTTTAACCTTTTCAATTTGGGGAAGATAAAGTTCTGGATTCAACTTTAAACTTAAAGCGATGATATCACCGTTACTAAGCTTTTGAAATGCTAAAGTTCGACCAACGCCCGAAAACCCGGCAAAAGAAAAGGGATAAACACATATCCCTTTCAAAGCCAATTCTTCTTTAACGCAGTCCAAAAAATTCTGCATACTAAGAAGTGCATGAATTTCAGAATCTGCCTCTGTCGCCCATACAATGTCCCCCTTGGGATTAACTACGTAAAAGTTGAAGTCAGTAAAATCGGTATTCATAAAAAGGATTTCTGTCCTTTCTTTAACCGATTGCTTATCGATTGTATCGTAGCCTTTCAACTTAATAATCGCTCTCTCAAATTCAAATTTACTTTCAGATAGGACCCTCTCAATAATTTTCATTTCCGAAGCCAAATGTCCATAAATCGATGAAAGTATGGAATTTATGACACTCTCAATCCTTGAATCAATCTGTTTTTGTACGAGAGAAGAAACTTTTGAAACCTGCTTCCATGAATAGTAAGACACCAACGTAGCAGAAATTACCATAACGGGAAAAATAATGCCATAGATCAATAAATTGAAGTAATATTTAATTGGCCTCAACAGAGATCTCCACAACAAATTTTAAAGAAAATTTTTTGTTAGTTCAACCACAATATTGTTAAGAGCCATAGCAGCTTTTTAAAAGCCTGATATTGGAAAACATTTAGAAATCTTGCACTTCAAAGAACTTAAAATAAACCCGTTAAGCCTCTCTTCTCAATAACTTCAATAAACTTTTTAAGCAATAATGGATCAAAGTGCTCAGGTTTTGTTCTATTATCACCATATAAGAGTATTTTTACCGTCTCTTCGTGCGAAAAGGCTCTTTTGTAAGGCCTTTCACTTCTTAATGCCTCATAGACATCAACTATCTTAATTATTCTGCCGGTAAGGGGGATAGCTTCACCTGCAAGTCCAAAGGGGTATCCAGTTCCATCGTAATTTTCGTGATGATAAAGGGCTATCTCCAAAGCAACCTTAAATCTCGGATGGGCAAGTAAACGTTTCGCGAAAACGGTATGCTGTTTCATCAACTCCCACTCATCCGGATCCAAGGGGCCTGGTTTATTAAGAATATCAAGTGGTATAAAAATTTTCCCAACATCGTGGAGTACAGAATAGTTAATAACCTCTTCCTTCAAATCTTCCGGGATTTCCAGTTCCTGCACCAAGAGTTTTGTAAGATATTTCACCCTTACTAAATGTTCTCCGGTATCTATGTCATAACCTTCTGCCACCAGCGCCAGCCTCTCAGCAAAATCGTAAAAAGCTTCTTTGAGTTCTTTAAGCAATAAACTATTTTCTGCTTCTTCCCTTTTGATTTCATCTGCAGCCTCTTTCAGGATATTCAACAATTCTCTTACTTCGTAAGTGCGAGAAATAGAAGGATCAATTCCTATTTTTCTATGCCCTTTAAATGATTCTATCGCCTCTCTCATATAGCCACTTTCTTTTTCCGCCCACTTTGTGAGGCGATAAGATGCCACAGCTATAAGGACAAAAAGCAAGAGAAAAAGAAAAATGTTAAAAAGAACTATCCCAAATATGCGGTAGAAATTAAGTCTTGCATAAACTAACAACTTTAACTGATGTGGAGGAAAATCTTCAAAGGAAATCTCTCCAACCATATCCCTCTTAAATGGATGTATTTTTAAGAGTTTTTCAGGGAATTGGGGGAATTGCGAAATTATAGGGATGTGTGAAACATTATAAACCCCTATATTCTCAAGAAACGGAGAAATCTCCTTCAGCTTCCTCAAACTTTTAATGAAATCTTCATTGTTTAAGAAAAAACCCAGTTCAAGAATATCCCCATTGGAAAGTCTCTTGTAGGCATATAAGCGCATTTTACCTGTCAACACTTCAATGCTTACCCTGTGAAGGACTGGCCCTTTTTCAAGTGCAACATTCAAGCTTTTCCAGAAATCCTCAAACTTTGACAAATCAAGTCCCAAATCCTTTTGGTAATCAGTCCAGATTACTTTTCCATCTTTACTTATTACATAACAATTAATGTCTGCAAAAATCTCAGGTGGAAATTTACTTTCATATCTCTTAACCACCCCCTTAAAATCAATCTGAGAATAATCTCGCCCAAGCCTCAAGTCCCTCTCCACTCGGCTGTAAAGTTCATCCAGTAGTGCAATGATATCCTTCTCGTAGGGAAGAACTGCCCTTTTAAAACCTTTAGCAGATTCAGTGATTAGAACATCAATCTTACTCTTTACACTTTCGAAGATTTGATTCGTAATCTGTTTATATTGAAGGTATGAATAGATAAAATTCAGCAAAGCTGCAAAAAGGATTGCTGGAAGTATCACGCGAAAAAGAGTAGATTTTATTTGATCACGAATGGGCCTTACTGATAACTTATTTTCTCCAAGACCCCGAAAATGAAACATAAGTTAATTATATCACAAACCAAGGAGTACAACAAATTCTAAGTATTTAAGGAATCGCCGCAAAGCGAAGAGAAATAACGATTAATTTGATCTTCTCATCAATTGATGGTATAGGTTCGTCAAAATCAGTTTGTAAAATAAAAAATCACAAGACTAGTGCGTTTAATACTATAGTGAGAAACACACGAGACAGTCCCGATATCAAATCTCATAACTTCTTTTTTCTTTTATCTACCTCTAAACACGCGAAGGCGTTGTGCTTGTGGATACTCTCAAAGCTCTTTACATTGATTTTGTACCAAAGAATCCTTGGGTCTTTATTAAGTCTAATTGCCACTTCCCTTGCCACATCTTCTACAAACCGTGGAGTATCATATGCCTTTTCGGTAACATATTTCTCATCAATCCTTTTTAAAAGAGCAAAAAGAGGCGATGACGCAGAGTCCTCAGCTATTTCCACAAGTTCTTCAATCCAGACGAGCTTTGAAGTTCGCACTTGAATTTGAACCTCTGCTCTTTGGTTATGGGCCCCCTTATCCGATATTTCTTTAGAACATGGACACAACGTATGAACAGGAACACTAACCTCAAGAACAAAATCAAACTCGGTTCCCTTCGCAGCGATAAATTTACACGTGTAATTCATATACGATTCCATCTTTGAGACCGGAGCCTTTTTCTTAATAAAGTATGGAAACTCCAATTCAAGATAAGCTTTCTCAGCCTTCAGCACCTTTTTAAGCTCGTCCAAAATGTTTTCTATGTTTTGCAAAGTGATATTGTTAGAATGTTTATTAAGAACTTCAACAAACCTTGACATGTGGGTGCCACGGAAGTTGTGCGGTAATTCAACGGCCAGCTTAACCTTTGCAGTGGTATGCTGAAGGACATTTGCTCTGTCCATCACCCTTATGGGATA
>JASEFR010000032.1 GCA_030019025.1 bacterium | reverse complement strand
CAAGGAACGACAGCAGATGGAGATTCCCTTGAAGGATTCTCAATAAATCTTCATCCTCAAATTCAGCGTAAATTTTTACCTCTTCATTAAGACCCACTTCAGATCTGATCTGCCTCACACCTTGGATCAATTCCTTTATCATCGCAAAGTTTCTATAGTCTACCTCAAAGTTAAAACCGGAGGCCTCAGGCCACTTAGAAATCATAATAGACTCTTCAAGACCTTCAAATGGTAACTTCTGCCAGAGTTCTTCAGTAATAAAGGGAATAAAGGGGTGCAGTAGTTTTAGAATATTCATAAAGACATAAAAGCCATTTTGCAAAGCGGTTCTATCTTTTTTAGTAAGCCTCGGCTTTATCGCTTCCAGATACCAATCACAGTATTCACTCCAGAAAAAGTCGTAAAGAGTCCATGCTGCCTTATTAAAATCAAGCTCATCAAGGGCTTTAGTCACTTCAGAAACTGTTTTATCCAAAAGGTAAAGAATCCATTTATCTTCAAGAGACTCCGGGGCGGGTTCGGGCTCCATCTTGCTTCCGTCGTGATTGATAATGAGCAATCTACCAGCATTCCACAGCTTGTTTGAGAAGTTTCTTCCGATTTCCATCTTCTTTTCAGAGTAAATAACATCCTGACCCTCAGGTGTTATAAGCATTAGACCCATCCTTACACCATCCGCCCCATATTTAGAAATGAGAGCAAGGGGGTCAGGCGAATTTCCGAGGCTCTTCGAGAGCTTCCTTCTCTTCTCATCTCTTATCAGTCCGTGGAGATAGACTCTGTGAAATGGCTTTTCTCCCATGAAATAGTACCCCGCCATAATCATCCTCGCCACCCAGAAGAACAGAATGTCCCATCCCGTAATCAAAAGATCGGTAGGATAGTATCTATCTAAATATTCAGTCTTTTCAGGCCATCCGAGGGTTGAAAATGGCCATAACCATGACGAAAACCAGGTATCCAAAACATCCTCATCCTGAACGATATTGGTAGAACCGCAAGAATGACAGGAGGAAGGTGGATTTTCCTCAACCATAACATTGCCACAATTTTGACAGGTGTAAACGGGAATTCTATGGCCCCACCAGATTTGCCTTGAAATGCACCAATCCCTTACATTATCAAGCCAGTTAAAATAGATTTTTTCAAACTGATTGGGGACTATTTCCACCTCGCCTTTTCTAACCGCTTCTGCAGCTTTCTCGGCAAGAAGTTTAATCCTCACAAACCATTGGGGTGAAAGGTATGGCTCAATTATTGTGTTACACCTGTAACAGGTTCCAACATTGTGGGTATAATCCTCTATTTTCTCAATAAAACCGTGCTTTTCCAACTCTTCCACTACTCTATGCCTCGCTGTTTCACGGTCCATTCCCTTAAAAATGCCTGCGTTCTCATTTAAAACGCCATCAGGTTCCATTATCTTAACCTTAGGTAGATTAAGTTCTTCTCCAATTTCGTAATCCACGGGATCATGAGCGGGGGTAACCTTTACCGCCCCTGTGCCAAACTCTGCATCAACCCTAAGGCTCTTAACCACGGGAATTTCAGGAGAAACCACCGTTCCTTCACTGCTAATTCTATTCCATGTAACCAAAGGTAATCTTACCATTTTACCAGCAATTTCCCTATATCTATCATCTTCAGGGTTTACTGCTACAGCTGTATCTCCCAAATAAGTTTCCGGTCTCGTTGTAGCAACTACAACATATCCACTCCCATCCACAAGGGGATATTTTATGTAATAAAGTTTCCCTTTCTTTTCAACATACTCAACCTCATCATCTGCCAGTGCGGTTCCGCATCTTGGGCACCAGTTAATAATACGCGTTCCCCTGTAAATTAGACCATCATTATAGAGCCTCACAAAGGCGGTAATGACGGCCCTGGATAGATCAGGGTCCATTGTGAATTTAACTCTTGACCAGTCACAGGAAACCCCAAGTTTTCTAAGTTGAAGCAAAATTGTATTTCCATACTTTTCTTTCCATTCCCAAACACGCTTAAGAAATTCCTTTCGCCCAACATCAAATCTCGTTTTATTTTCTTTAGCCAAAGCCTTTTCTACAACATTCTGAGTTGCAATGCCAGCGTGGTCAATTCCCGGCTGCCATAGAACGTCATGTCCCTGCATTCGTTTAAAGCGAACCATTATATCCTGCAAGGTATTGTTCAAGACGTGACCGAGCGTTAAAACACCTGTGATATTAGGAGGAGGGATCATTATAGAATATTTAGGTTTTCCCGAGTGTGGGTCCGCCTTAAAATACCCCTTTTCAATCCAAAAATTGTAAACCTTATCTTCTATATCAACAGGGTTGTATCTGGTTGGAATCTCACTCATTATTCAGAACTCTTCTCCCTCTTCTCCCTCTTCTTCTTCCCATTCTTCCTCAAATTCTTCAGGTTCCAGTTCAAGTTCAATAAGTTCCTGCTCAAGCATCAATAATTTATCTGCATAATCCCTGAATAAATCGGAAAGCTCCTCTAAGGAAATGACGCCATCAATCGCATCACTGACAACATCTTCAATCTCAACATTCAAATTGTCAAGCTCGTCAGAGAGGTCCTCCAGGTCTTCCTTAATAGACTCGTAATCTTCAATCTTTTTTAGTTCTTCAATTCTTTCCTGAAGTTCCTTTATCTTTTCGCTCCAAGATTCTCCGAAATCGGTAACTGACTCCCACAGCTGCAATATATCCTCTCTTTTAATTTTACCCATAATAACCTCCCTATGGATTAGTGCTAAAATATAAATTCAACATGGTAAAATGTCAAGCACGTCGAGAACTAATTAAACCACTTCGCACTAACTTTCGGAGTACTTGTTTATGAATACAACTTTCTCAAAAGGGAGTTTTTCTGGCCTTTGTCTCTCCGCCAACACTTGTTTTTCTGAAAGAAGTAGTAAGATTTCATCAGGCTTTTTACCAACTATCAAAAGGGCTATCAATGTCATATTCTGCGGAATCCTCAAAATCTCTTTAACCTTAACAGGATCATAACCTGCAATGGGATGACCGACAAGACCAAGTTCAGTGGCCCTAAGAATTAAAAAGGCGGTGGCCAAACCTACATCGAACAAATAGTAGTCTCTTATATCTTCAAGGAGCAGTCCAGGTCTTTCTTTGAGAAAAAAGCAATTATCATACCCGCACTCTTTGCCCCTGATTTCTTCGTGGCGTAACGGAAAAGATTTGATCTAAGACAAAACGCCAAGGCCGATTATTCATACAAGAAGGTGCAAGGAAACACAGGTCATAAGGTCCTCAATGAGTTCCTTTGTTACCTCAAAATGTAGCAAAGACCTGTAAACCCTTCTCTTTCGATTACCTTTTTATGCTCATACTCCTTCCTTTACCATTTCCGCCAAAACCTTTAATACTTCATCAGCATGCCCGTTTACCTTTACATTGTGCCAAATTTTCCGTATTCTACCATTTGGATCAATCAGAAAAGTTGATCTTATAGTGCCCTCAACCTCTTTTCCATACATTTTTTTCTTACCCCATGCCCCAAACTTCTTTAAAACCTCAGCAGACTCATCTGATAGGAGCTTGACTTTAAGCCCGTATTTGTTTTTAAATGACTGATGACTTTTAACGCTGTCCTTACTAATTCCTAACACTTCTGCGTTTAGCTTTTTGAAATCTCCAATTTTTTCTGTGAAACCAATAGCTTCCTTTGTGCATCCCGATGTATTATCCTTTGGATAAAAGTAAAGAACTATCCATTTCCCTTTAAGGGAACTGAGGCACACTTCATTACCCTCCTCATCGGGCAAGCAAAAATCTTGAGCAAGATCACCCTCCCTCAACATGAAAGACCCTCCTATTGCATTGTACTATTTATTACCCTTTTTCTTAGCAATTAAAATCGAATCCACAAGATAAAACAGTTCTCGAGAGGTGACTGGAAATTCTGGGTCAAACTCCTTACAGGCATAAGTGCAAGTTGCCACGAATTCTCCACCAAGACCTGTAAATTTTACATTCTCAAACTCCTCGCTTATTCTCCTGGCAACCCTTTCCGCCTCCCTCTCCCCTACACCATAAAGAACTACCACAAATTCATCTCCGCCCCATCTGGCACAGAGATCTGAATCACGGGTATACTCCATACAAATCTTTGAAAAAGTTACAAGGAGCTCATCCCCCTTCAGGTGGCCAAAAGTATCATTAACATATTTGAGTTTATCAACATCAAAAAGTATCATAGAAAATGGCTTCTTTTCACGTTTACTCTGAGCAATGTAAGATTTAATCCTTTCTTCGAAAAATCTTCTGGTATAAAGGCCCGTTAAACCGTCAAGAATAGACTCCTTATAAATGATACTTCTATCCAGACTTGCGTTTATAACACTTATCAGATTCTGAAGCACTGAATAGTGGCTTCTCGTAAGCCCCTGACCTACACCTATTAAAATTTCACCCAAAATGATGTCGCCTTGCACCACATTAAAAACCAAATCCCATGACATATTGTCAATCTCCTCTTCTTCCAGTGGCCTAACATCGTGTCCATCGTAAATTTTGCTACCGCTTAAGTAGGAAAGCTTTCTCAAAAGTCTGAAAGCAATAAAGGAAGCTGGTATAATATGGGCAATTCCGTATAGTGCATAGTCAAGGATTTCTTGTGGATCTGTTAACCTGTTTAAATTTCCCTGAATTTCATTCAACTTTTCCATAAATTTAATGTTTTCACTCAGCTCCTGGTGGTAAAGAAAATATTGATGACCAATATAGGACAATACAAGGATCACTGTTAAAACTGGAACAATTGCATAGAAACCATGAGACCTGTACATCAGCCACAAGCTTATTCCCAGAGGATATACTAAAAGTTCAACAAAGTCGCTTAGTAAGGCTTCTTTTTTCAAATATTCGAGGATGTTATTTCCTTGAATAATTTCTCTTAGAACGAAAATTAACTCGTTTGTCAAAATTATGGCTATCATAGCGATGACCGCGCCCAAGAGCCTTACATCCAACGCTTTATAAACCGTACCGCCAACTAAGTAAATAACACCATAAAGTCCTGCATTAAAAAATCCTGTTCTAAGTGTATTTAAAGGATTATCTGTCCTCCTCAAGTATCTGTGAAAGGATTTTCCCAACCAAACGAGGAGGATTACTAACATTGCGGTAAAACTACCAACAGCATAACCGAACTGAAGTGTCACAAAAAAGAAAATTGCAATTTCAAAGGAAACCATCGTGGATCTAAACCCAACATACCAGAGAGCTGAGAGAGCAGAAACGACGCATAGAAGCAAGTACTCTAAGAAGTTTGGAAAGGTGTTAGGCTTTAACCCAATCAACAAAATCGGAATTGCTACCCCTGAAAGACCAACAAAAAAGTCAAAAAATAATCTCAATTTTACCCGCATTTCCATAATATGTATTAAGATAAAGCCGAAATATAAAAATGTCAATAGCACGAAGCATTGAGGGGGCAACTTACCAGTAGGTTAGAAGGAAGTAGATTAGCCCAATTTTCCGAAAAATTCTTCTATAAAAGTTCTAATTTTATCTCTAACCATTCTCGTAAAGTTGAGTTTTTCTTCATCCGTTCCCTGAAAAGAAGAGGGGTCTGGGAAGCTCTGATGGATATGTTCCTTGGCACCAGGGAAAAAAGGACAGGTCTCTTTAGCCTGATCACAAACCGTTACAACGTAATCAAAAGTCTCCCCTAAGAATTCCTCTACACTTTTAGGCCTATGATTCGACATATCAATCCCTATTTCTTCCATTACCTTGATTACATAAGGATTTAAAGTTCCAGGCTTTGTTCCCGCACTGAAAGCACGATACTTATCAGGATAAAGGTGATTAAGAAGAGCCTCCGCCATCTGCGAACGTGCCGAATTATGAGTACAAATAAAGAGGACTTTCTTCATGTAACTATTATAAGAGTAAAACAGAATTAAATAAAACCTTTTTGTAGCACATAAAAACAGTGCCAATTCCTGCATTTTCAGGAAGCCTTGAAAATTCGAGTTTTTGAACTATATAATTTAAAAACAAAGGAGGTACTATGGTTATAAAAAAGCAACACGCAATTCTCCTCGAAAAACTGCTAACTGATGAAGATAAGAAGCTTTCATATACTCCTTTAGAAGAAGTGGACGAGCTTGTAGCTCGCGAGCTTGAACTTATGGGTTTTCTGCGATTTTCCAACCCTCTCCAACTCACTCTTACATCTATAGGTAGAGAATTAGCCACTCTTCTCAGAGAACTTTACCAGATGGGGCCCAAACCTTTTGCAGAAAAGGAAGAGGAAGTAAAAGGAAACATAGTCATACGGGAGGCAAAGGGACTCAAACCACCTGCAGAATGGGATGATGATTTTCGATTCTTGGGTTCGGAGATCATTGCAATGTTGGAATCGGCCGATCTTGCAGGAAAAGTTGGACCAGAAGGAATTGAACCCCTATTGTCACGTGGTTTAGCAGCCAAGGTGTATGACAGAGAGTATAAAAAAGAGTACGTAATTTTAACAAAACAGGGAAAGACAGCTCTAAGAATATACAGGAATACCGAGCCTAACTTCGTAATAGATAGTTCTTTAGCGGAGGTTATACGCAGACTTCCAATGGGTCCAGCCAAAAGCTCACGTCTTATTGCCTCAGATCACGAAAAACATCTGCTGGAAGGAATGCGTCTTATAGCCTACTCCGTTCCAAAATCCGAAATTTTCGCATTCACTGCACTGGGACAAGCGGTAAAAAATACTCTAACCCATGGAGGCTTCGGAAGTGGTGTTGTATTATCAACAGAAATTTTAATTTCACTCACAGAATATATCGATTTGGGAAAGTTAACAGAATCAGCGCTTACAATACTACAATCCCTCGGTTATATTGGGCCAGCAGGTGAATTACTCCCTGCCGGTGAATTTGCCATGGAGGCTTTCCGTCTTTTAAAAGATCGCCCGAATGGTGTAGCGGTCGCCTTTGACTTAGAAAAGGATGAAATTGATGTTCTCAGGGCTATAAAGTACCTTTGGGAAAAAGCCCAGAACAACCCCGAAGAGCGGCCCACTTTTGAAAATCTCAAAAAGGAAATGATAAAAAGGAAAAGTGCAGAGTACAAAGTTTTGAAAGAGAAATATGGTGAAAAGTTTGATGAAATTACTGAAGAATATAGAGATATTGCCAAAAACTTCTTTTATGCCATAGATTTAAATGCATGGTACATTGAAAACTTCGATCTGAGAGCTTTCCTCCATAGTCTTGAGAGCTTTAACCTCATACAAAGTGAGGAAGATGAAAAAGGAAAAGAGGTATTCAAATTAACAAATTACGGAGAAATGGTTTTACAGGATGATGCGGAATATATTAGTGCTCCAGCAGTGAAAGCAATTACAACATCAAGAAAAGCCTTTGCAGCTCCAAACTTAGAATGGTACGAGCTGGCCGAGAAAGAGGGACTGGTAGGTACTGCAGGACCGTCACGCAGAGGAAATCTCTATGCAAATTTAGCTGAAAAAGCCTACAGGCTACCATTCCTCACAAAATATGAACATAGAGTATTTTCTATCATCCCTGAAAAGGGAATCACATTAAACGAGCTTGCCACCTTCCTAAAGGATGAAATGCCACTCTGGAAAATAAAATACGCAGTGAATAAACTGGAAGCGAGGCGTCTAATAGAAGTATTACCTGACGGGAACATCGTTCAAACTGAAGCAGGAAAATTGCTTAACAAAGCATTACTATCGGTTCCTAAAAGTGCAGGATTTCCTGTAACACCTGTTATCGTAAGACTACTACAGGCATTAAGAAAGGTAGGAACACTTTACGTTAAAGAGAAGAAAGTGCGTATTCTGCCACGAAATGTCTCCGAGGCCAAGAAAATATCTGGATTATCAGACGACGTATTCGCAGAGGCACTTCAAGTTGCAAGACTCTTCGGATATGTCGGATACAATAGCCTAACAGAAGCAGGTATAACACTCCTGGAAGCTGTAGAGAAAATGAATACCCCTGTCGCAACACGGTATGTGGAAGAAAGTTTTTGATGAACCAGTTTAAAACAACAAATTAATGTAGAAGCAGGCTTCATTTTTTGAATTTAGAATCAAAGTAGTGGTTTTGTTTTTAAACGAAATTCGAACACTTGACAATACTTACCTCGAAATACATAATATTAAAGTTCATGCGTCTAAAACTTTGTTTAAAACCCATTGTGGGTTCTACTCTCGTTTTACCCATACATTACAACCGCTTGATTCAAGCATTCATATATACGAACTTGGATGAGTGGCTGGCTACCACATTACATAACGTTGGATTTAAGGACCCTGCTTCGAGAAGACGGATCAAATTTTTTACTTTTTCGCGTCTTATCCCTTCCGACAATGTAAAAATAAAAGAAAAATTCATAATATTTCACGGCAACGTCTACCTCATAGTTGCCTCGCCTTACAGCGACTTTATCCAATCTTTTGCCTCCAATCTTTTCAGGAAGACCCATCTTGAACTTGGAAGCGAAACACTTGAGCTGGTGTCTGTGGAAGTGGAGGCAGTACCGGAATATAGAGACAGGATCTTAGTAAAGACGCTATCACCCATAACAGTATACAGTACAGTTACCACAGCAGATGGCAGAAAAAAGGTTTATTATTACAGTCCCTTTGAAGAAGATTTTGAAATCCTCCTTCTTAAAAATCTACAAAGGAAAGCCAGAATCTGGTTCGGAGAGGAAATTGAAGGAGGATCAATAAAACCCTACAAAGTTAGCAAAAAGGACGAAAGAATTCTCACTTACCAAGGCAATCTAATAAAAGGTTGGGACGGGATATTCGAGTTATCTTTACCTCCAAAACTTCATCAGATGGCCTTTGACGCAGGTCTCGGAGCAAAAAACTCCAGCGGTTTTGGATGCATTGAGATGTGGGAAAAACATAAAAATAGTTAAGGCTTCATTAAAAGAGGTTAGGTAATGATTTCAGCAGTTGCAAAAATTGGAAGGTTAATAAAGGAAATTGAAAAGCACGGAAAAATTAACATAATTTACTCTGAAACAAATAAATCCACAGAACAGGGGTACATTTTCGCAATCGTTGTGGATAGTGATGAGGATTACCAATTCAAAGAACTAAGTGTGGAGCAGTTCGACCCTGAGAAAATCTCACGTTACCTTTATAAAGAAGGCGAAAGCAAGGGGAACAGGCCAGCACCCATCGCCCCTCTCACAGAACCTGAGAAGACCTTTGAGAAAATCTTAAGATGGTTGGAAAAATGCGCTAAACTTTCTGAATTAGAGGAAGAAGAACGAAAAATCCCAGAAAAGATGGTAAAAAATCTAAAAGAAAAGGAAAAACTTATTCTCTCGGAATTGGATTCGAAATTAAAAGAAGTCCCCAAAAAAGCTGGAAAATACTTGACAGTTAAAATCGGGAACTCCTACATTGGTGACATTGAACTATTTAGAAAAGCCCATCTAAAAATTACTTTGGAAAAGATAAAAAAATCCTCAGCAGAAAACAAGACTTGTTCTATCTGTGGAGAGGTCAAAGAAAATGTTTCGGCAAGAACTTACGTCTATAACTTCGATACCGACGACAAACCGGGTTTTATAACGTGGTTTGACAAAAACAATTTTTGGAAAAACTTTCCTGTTTGTCAGGAATGCCGGGAATTACTTAAGAAAGGTCGCGAATTCATAGATAGTCAACTTACTTTCAATTTTTGCGGCTTTCGTTACCAAGTGATCCCCAACATACTAAAAGATGATGCTGAAGTATTTAATGAGATCGTAGATATCCTCTCCCATACACGAAAAGACATTTCGTTGAAAGATAAAACGATTAAAAGAATCACCTCTGATGAAAAAGAAATTCTCCCCTACTTATCACAAAAAGAGGACAATGTAACTTTTAACCTTCTCTTTCTCGAAACCCAGCAAAGCGCCGAACGAATCGTACTTCTCATTGAAGATGTCTACCCATCCAGGTTAAAAAAGATTTTTAAAGCCAAAAAACAAGTTGACAACCTTTTTACAAAAGCGGACTTTAAATTTGACACACTAAGATTATTCTTCAAAAAATCCGATACACAGAAGAAAAATTTTGACCTTGACAAATACTTTTTGGAAATTGTTGATTCTGTTTTTAAAGGGAGGAAAATCAACTTTAAATTTATTGTGAAATTTTTCATGCAAAACATAAGAGAGCAATTGGTTCAAGACAAAAATTATTTGGATAGAACGAGAGATGCCTTTATTTGTGTTAAATTCTTTGAAGAACTTGGAATTTTAGATTTCCAGGAGGTGACTATGGAAACGGGAATATTTGAGCAAATCTTCGAAAAGTATGGAAAATCGTTAAACACTCCGGAAAAGCGGGCAATTTTTTTACTGGGAGCTCTAACTCAAATGTTACTCAACAAACAGCGTTTCGAAAGGTCCGGTAAACACACGAGTCCGCCTTTTATGAAGAAACTAAAAAGTCTAAAGATGGACGAAAAAGACATAAAGGCACTACTTCCGGAAGTCGTTAATAAGTTAATTGAATACGACGCTTTCGATACAGGAAAAAAGATAATTGCTCAGGAAGCCTCAAGATACTTTCTTGAAGCTGGAGACAATTGGAAGATGCATACTGATGAACTTAATTTCTATTTCGCCTGCGGGATGAACATGAGCGATGAAATTAAAAACATAGTTTACACAGAAGGCAAAGAAGGAGAGCAAAATGAGCAAAAGTGAAATCAGAGTGGCTTTTGAAACCATCACCCCCCTTTGGACAGGCGATGCATGGAGGGATAATACAGAGATAAGACCTTCTTCTTTGATTGGGAGTTTGAGGTTCTGGTTTGAGGTGATTTGTTATTTTGGCGGGATTTGTAAGAAAGAAGAGTTTAATAATGAAAAAGGGAGGTTTGAGAAAGATATAAAGAATGATGAAATAAGAAAGAAATTACTGACATCAGGCACAGATTTTAATGGTCAGGTTCAAGCATTAAAAGAGCTTGGCGTTCCTATTCCAGCAATAGTGTTTGGCACTACGGGATGGAGAAGTTTGATTGAGATAAATGAAATTAAACTTATAGAAGATTTTTATTTCGGAAACAGATTAAAAATCCCTCATAAATTTTGCTTTAACAAAAATAATAAAGATGAGGTGAAAGAAGAGAATGATTGTCCTAAAAGATCAGATAATAATTTCTCAGTTTTTTATTTTAAAATTCCTTATTTCTGGGGTAAGATTGAAGTAGTTTTTAGAGTTCATAATGAAATAAAAGACTCTATTTTCCTTCCTTTGTTGACTTTTATGGATAAATACGGCTACTGGGGTGGTGGATGGAATATTGGGTACGGGAGGTTGAAGGTTTTAAGTGTTAATTCTCAAAATGGTAATTGGGAGGAGAAAGACAAATTTGATTTTTCAAAATTTGGTATCAATAAAACCTTAACAATAACTGAGAGTTATGAAAAAATTCCGGACAAAAATTTGTTAAAAGAAAAGGTATTTAAAATTCGATATTGGAGAAAGAACTGTGAATCAATAAATACAAACATAAAAGAAATGTTAAAGGATTTAATCCTTGAAAAAGCCAATTTAAGGATAAGGGAAAATAATCGAAAAGATAGACATTATGTATTCGGCAAAACTGGAAATATTCAAAATGAAGATTTACCACAAGGCTCTAAGATCTTACCATATATAAACAAAATCAATAGTTCCTATGAATGTGGCTTGCTTTCTATTGTTGGGATTTTGAGTTTGTATTAGGAGAAAAAAGATGAGTAATGGGAAAACATATGAAGCATTGCAGATAATAGAAAAAGATTTAAATAATGTAAATAGCTTAAATGAATATATAGTTTTTTGTAAATATCTTTTTAAGCCCAAAGCAAATCTGAAAGATTTCCTCAAAAAGGATGAGAAACCACCTACTTTAGATAGCAATAAAATTGAATCTTTAAAAAAAGAAATTCCTTTTTTGAGTATTGACCCAATATTTCGTGAAGAATTAAATAGTGGAAAAGATAATGGAGAATTGTTTAATTTCATAAAAAATCATAAATCTATTGACACCACAAAAGATTTTCCTTTAGCTTTTTTAAAAGAAAAAATTTTAACATCAGATTCTAAAACTTTTTCAATAAATAACGAAAAATTAAAACAAATTCATCAAATTTCTGGCATTATTACAGATTCAAATCACATAAAAAATCTTTTAGAAAACCTTCCCAACTACTCCTTTGCTCTGTGGGTTAAATTTAAACTGATAGCTCCATATTTTTCAAAGGATGATGACGAATTTTACATCATTCAAAATCCAGTATTGAAAGAAAAAGTATTTAAAGTTCCAATGGTCAGGGGTTCATCCTGGAAGGGGGCTTTAGCTGGAGCTTTTAAGAAATTACTAAATGAAGAGAATGATATCAGTAAAAGAAATGGGATTATAGAAAGTTATCTCAGAATATTTGGTGCCGGCTCTGAAAATATAAAGGTAATTGAAGAATATTTGAGAGAAAAATCTAAAAATTCAGAAGAATTTAAAAGCAAAATTTTAGAGTTCATGCTCTTTGAATTGGGGATAAAGGTTTCAAGAGATGACAT
Source organism: bacterium (assembly GCA_030019025.1). Taxonomy (NCBI): domain Bacteria; species bacterium. Next base: position 4,298 of record JASEFR010000032.1, on the reverse strand, counting down.
TGATATAATTAATAACGAAAATGATGAAAACAAACTCATAGAACTATTAAATAATAAAATATCGCAAAAAATAAAAAGATCCCAATCAAATATACCCATAGAATTTCAAACACATAAAGGAAGAGCAATATTTTATCCAACCTATTTTGATAAACTTTCCTTAGAAATTATAAACCCCCACGATAGAAGGAAAAGAGCCGGAACTAATCCAATTCATTACGAAGTTGTACCCAAAAATACAGAGGGGATTCTACAGATTTTATATATTCCATTCGATGGAATTATGAAAAATGATGAGGAATTGAAAAGTGAAGCAAAATGTGATTTAGAGAATTTATGTAAAGCAATCGAGAAATTATCTGATGAAGGCATTGGAGCTAAAACTAAACTTGGCTGGGGAAGGTTTGAAGTAGACCAGAATAACAGGATTTATTGTTTTAATGAAACAGTCGAGATTAAGGGGTGGAAGAAATGTTAGTATTAGACAATTTAAAAGAACATAGAAATGAAATTTTAAAAGCTGAGATAGGAGCTTTGCTTTTTAATCTTGGGAAAACCCATATAGGCTTTCGTTGGTGGAGGAAAAATTTTCAACATTTACAACAGCAATTTAAGTGGAGTAGTTATAAAGAATATATTGATAAAAATCACTTTGACAATGAAATAAGTAGTGTCTCACAAAAACTCAGAGATTTTTTTAATAATCTTAAAATAAACATCGCAAATATAATTTCGGATTTAGAAATCAAAGATATAATGCTTGGGGGAGAAAGCAATAAGGATAGCAATAAGGATAGCAATAAGGATTTTGTAGAAAAGGTTTTCTTCCGGGGATGTGAGAATATAAATTCAGGAATAGACAAAGGAAACCCTGTTAAGCAATTAACCCCCCCTTTATGGCTTTCTAATGCTTTTGGAAGTTTTAAGTTTGAATTAGATGAAAAGGATTTTGATGATGCCAGACTGGAATTTTTTAGGGACCTGGATTGTTTTCTCCTAAGAAATAATTATTATCAAAGCCCAGACTGGAAGGAAATAAGAAAGTTTGTTTTTGAAAAAGTAAAGCCCTGGTATTCAAAACTCTTAAGTGATAGTAGATATCCAGTTAACGATGTAACCCTCTGGGACCAGGCTTATATGACTGCCTCAATGTTTAAGGCAGTCCTTGCAAATATGATTTTAGAAAACTCAACGGTGCAAAATTATCTAAATAATCCTGCGTCGATAAGATGGCGTATCCTTGGAATTCAATATGATAAGCTTGGACTTGCTGAAAAAGGCTTTAAACCGTCGCATATCAAATGGTACAGAGACATATCAAGAGAGATAGATGAAGAAATAAAGAAGCTTTTAGAGTATGAATATCCAGTAGGCAATGAAGTTTATAGAGATGAGACTGGAATTTATTTTATAGTTGGAGAAGATTTAGGAGATGATAAAAATGATTTAGCTATTTTGAGAAATGATTTAAATGGGATAAAGGAAGAGATATTAAAAATTTTCAAAGAAAAATCAAAAGATGAATTTTATCCTTCCATATTTCTTACAAAAGCATCAAGGGGATTGATGAACCTTACAAACCTTCTTGAAAAAGCAAGGGAAAACTTTTTAAAAGCAGATTGGAGTAAGAAAAAAGCATTAATGAATAGTGATGATGCTATCGGAATTTGTCAGGTTTGCAAGCAGAGGCTGGTTTTTGAAGGTGATAAAAGGGAGGAGAATAAGAATATTTGTAAAACTTGCTATGAAGAGAAAACACAGGGGAGAGTTGAAGAATGGCTTAAAAATAGAAGTGGTGAAACTATCTGGATGAGTGAGTTAAAAGACAAAAATGATAGAATAGCCCTTGTTGTGATGAAGTTTGAGTTGATGGATTGGTTAAATGGAGATTTGTTGAATACTTTAGTTTTGCAAACTGGTATAAACTGGAAAGATGATTTTAATAAATTTGTAAGTGAACTAAAAAATATTTGTAAGAATAATCAGGATATAGAAGTTGAGAATACAGTCTTAAAAAAATATACAGATAAAGCTCTTCATGGGCTTAAGATTAACCAAAACAAGATAATTGAATCACTTCTCCTTGAACGTTCAATTGGTGATAAATGGGAAAAGTTTATAAAAAATAAACTTGGAAAAAACGTAGATTTTGACAATAGAGAAATTAAATGGAATCTATTAAGCGAAGACGACGACACCAACAATATAAGTTTTCTATCAACTCTAATACTGCAATTTTTACTCCGGAAAAATCCATCACCAGCAAGACTTAGAAGAATATGGGAAAGCACAAAAGAATTTTTTGAAGAGATAGAAGAAAAATTTTTGTGTGTAGCAAAAATTCCAGACGAAAGAAGATATAGGCTTTACTGGGAAAATATCAATATCTCAGATGGAGAATATTTTGACGGTAATGCAATATTCTGGGCAAAAGATAAAAAGGTATATTTGATCTCTTATTTGAAAGAACTGACCACCAGTAGTTTTAAACTTAAGAAATATGAAAATGAAACCGATACCGGTATAGAATTACAATTAAACAATGCAAAAAAAGAAACTTATAAACCCTATATGTCCATCATAGACCCAACACCTATAAGCTGGCAGTTTATCATACCAGCAGAATATGTACCTGATTTTATAAAAAATGTTCAAGAACTTTATGATGAACATTTTAAATATGTTTATGGAAAATTACCACTTCACATTGGAGTAGTTATTCAGGATTATAAAAAACCATTATATGTAGGGATAAATGCATTAAGGAAAATAAGAAGAGATGTAGAAGATAGAAATGAACTCTGGATTGATATCGGAGCTAAAGAATTCAAAAATATTTATAATGAAAAAAGGGGAAAAGAGCAAAAAGAAGAACAATGTAATGAACCATACAAATATTACTCTCTTTATTTCGGGGATTTTCGGGGAAAAGATTATGAGTTTTATATAGAGCCTGAAGCAACAAAAAAATACTGGATTGAAAATATCGATGAAATTCCAGATGATAATAAAATCAAATACATTCCAAACACATTTGACTTTGAGTTTTTGGACACAAACACAAGGAGGAACGATATTTATTACGATGATGCCAATAATTACAAGCGTATTCTGGAATTTAAAGACAGTAGACCTTATGACATTGAAAAATCTTTTGATTTATTCCTAAACTTTAAAGACGTTTTCTTAAAATCAACGGCCAAGTCAAAGCTAAATAATTTAGTAAGCTTGCTATATGATAAACTTGAAAACTTTGATGGCAATGCTCCTTTATTTTTAGCCTCTGCAATAATTAACATTCTGGAACCACACAAAAATCAAGAAATTAATGAATTTATCAAGAAATGGTTTGAGATAAACAATGTTTCACATGAAGAAATTAAAGATAAAATCTCACAGGAAAAAATAAAACAATTCTTAGACATATACGAATTCTGGCACAAAGCCTTAAAGGAGGTTTAAAATGGAAAGTATAGTAAAAGAACATAAGATTTTTGCATTGACAATGGATCCTGTTTATATAGGAACAGGAGGATTCACAATAGGAAGAGTGGACAATACAATTGTAAGAGACCCAATAACCAGAGTCCCTAAAATTCCCGGCTCAAGCCTTGCTGGTATGTGGAGGTATTATACGACGCTGGAAATACTTAGTAAGATTAAAGATATAAAACCCAAGAGAGAAGATATTAAAAATCAGCAAAACGGCAATACTATCAAAGAAAAAATCGATAGTTGGATTGAAAATAATAATATCAAAAATGTTCAAAAATGGGATGATTCTAAATGGTACTTTTTTAGAGGTAACACATTGTTAGAGTTAACCTGTGCCGGTCAGGATAATGTGCCTCAGGAAGAGTTATCAAATATAACAGTTACAAACAAAGAAGGAAAAACTGGGCACTGCGGACATTGTATAGTCTGTAAAGGCTTTGGTTTCTCTAAAAAAGATATAAGCTGGCAGGGAATGATATTCTTTAGCGATCTAAACATTCTTTTCTTCCCGGTTTTTACAATGAAAGGGACAAAATGGATAACAACGGTAAGAAAATTAAAAGAAATTGGAATAAACGAGCTAACTGAGCCGTCAGATAATAAAATTCTAACAAAGAATGGTGATGAAGGACATATAAATCTTGGCTGGCTTTATTTAGAGGTAGATAACACTAAAAAATTTAATAATAAGTTGGATAGTTTGAAAACTAAACTTAATTTCGTCAATTTTAAACTGGGTGTCGAAGATATCATTATCGTTCCAGAAAACCTATTTTCCCAAATAGTCAACTCCAATATTGAAG
>JASEFR010000031.1:11802-16901 GCA_030019025.1 bacterium | reverse complement strand
GTAGGCTCATAGAAAAGTTGATAACCATTGCAAAGAGGAATGACCTTGCATCTACAAGGCTGGCTGCAAGGTACGTTAATAATGATAGGAGGATTCTCGAGAGGCTGTTTAAAGAAATTGCCCCTCTCTTTAAAGAGAGAAATGGGGGGTATACAAGGATTTTGAGGCTCCCACCTAGGAAGGGGGACGATGCACAAATGGCCATTTTGGAACTCCTTGAACAACCGCAAAAATCTTTTGAAATTAAAGCGAAAGGCTGAACTATTCAGCCTTTCGCTAACTTCTTTTTCTTTTTCTTTTTTTTCTGAGATATTTATTTGTTTTTTAATCCCTGGAGGACAGCATGGGTAAAAAGGCATTGCTATCTGGCAACGAAGCTGTTGCAAGAGGTGCATGGGAAGCAGGCGTAAAGGTTGCAACCGCCTATCCGGGAACTCCATCTACTGAAATCCTTGAAAATGTTGCAAAGTACGACGAAATTTACGCGGAATGGTCAACCAACGAAAAGGTGGCTTTTGAGGTAGCCCTTGGCGCTGCTATAGCTGGTGCAAGAAGCATGACTTCAATGAAACACGTTGGCCTCAACGTGGCTGCGGACCCATTGTTTACCTCATCCTACACTGGAATCAACGCTGGATTTGTAATAGTGACCTGTGATGATCCTGGCATGCACTCTTCACAGAACGAACAGGATAACAGACGTTACGCGAAATTTGCAAAGTTACCTCTCATTGAACCTTCGGATTCTCAAGAGGCTAAGGACTTTTTGAAAGAAGCTTTTAAGATTTCTGAAATTTTTGATACGCCGGTGCTCTTCCGGATGACAACCCGTCTTTCCCATACTAAAACGGTGGTGGAGCTCGGCGAGAGAGAGGAGGTGGCAATAAAGGATTACGTAAAAGATTTCCGCAAGTACGTAATTTTGCCTTCAAACGCTAAGGTAAGGCACTATGTGGTTGAAGAAAGATTAAAGAAACTCCAGGAATTTGCTTCTCAAACGAGTCTTAACAGAATTGAAGAAGGGGATTCTTCTCTTGGGATTGTAACCAGCGGTATTTCCTACCAGTATGCGAAGGAGGTCTTCCCTGATGCTACGTTCCTGAAACTGGGGATGTCTTTCCCGTTCCCCGTTGAGTTGTTCAAAAAGTTCGCGAGTATGGTGAAAAGAATAATAGTAATTGAAGAAAATGAACCTTTCCTCGAAGAAGAAATTAAGATCCTCGGCTATACGGATGTAGAAGGTAAGAAGTACATTCCGCTTTGTGATGAGCTCTCCCCTGATATTATAAGAAGGGGGGTGCTTGGGTCTGAATTGCCGCATCCTGAGCCGTTGAAATCGGTTGCGAGGCCTCCTGTTTTTTGCCCTGGGTGTCCTCATACTGGAATTTTCTACAATCTATGGAGGTTAAAGGCTACAGTAACTGGTGATATTGGCTGTTATACGCTTGGTGCACTACCTCCTTATGAGTCCATTGACACTACGATTTGTATGGGTGCCAGTATTACCAATGCCTTTGGTTTTGAACTGGCGAGGGGAAAGGAGTTTTCCAAGAAACTTTTTGGTGTCATTGGCGATTCCACCTTTCTTCATACAGGTATACCAGGACTCATTGATATTGTTTACAATAAAGGAATAACAAAAATAATCATCCTTGATAACCGCATAACAGCGATGACTGGGCATCAGGATCATCCGGGTACAGGGAGGACTGCAAAGGGAGAACCTACAAAGGAAATTGATATAAAAGAAATTGTTAAGGCTTGTGGTGTAGAGAAGGTTTACGAAGTTGATCCTCATAAGTTGAGAGAAACAAGAGAAGTGATGAAAGAGGTTATGGAACTGAATGAGCCGGCGGTAATCATTTCAAGGAGGCCTTGTGCATTACTTCCCGAAGAGAGAAAGAAGCAGGCGGAGAGGCCTAAAAGAAAGGTAAATCCGGATATTTGTAAAGGGGAAAAGTGCATGGGTTGTATAAAACTTGGATGTCCCGCAATCAGCATGAAGGATGGAAAAGCTTATATTTCAGAACTTCTTTGTGTAGGGTGTGATCTTTGTGTTCAGGTTTGTCCCTTTGGTGCAATATCATAGGAGGGGAAAATGGAAGAAGTCTTCAATGTTATCATTGCAGGTGTAGGAGGACAGGGAATTCTTACCGCTTCAGAACTTCTTGCTAAGGTTGCAATGGAGGCTGGCCTTGATGCTAAGAAGAGCGAAGTACATGGGATGTCTCAAAGAGGTGGGAGTGTTGTCAGTCATGTCCGCTTAGGAAAAAAAGTTTATTCTCCATTGATTGAAAAAGGTAAGTGTGATGTTATTCTCTCCTTTGAGAAGGCTGAGGGTCTTCGCTGGGTTCACTACCTGAAAAAGGAGGGAGGCAAGGTCGTTTTGAACGATCTTGAAATTGTCCCCACAACGGTATCTTTGAAACTTGACACATATCCTTCAAACGTTGAAGAGCAGATCAGGGAGAGGACGAAAACAGAAATAATCGTAATACCAGCGACTCAACTGGCAAAGCAAGCTGGGGATGTGAGAACGGCTAATACGGTTTTACTTGGTGCAATTTCGAACTTCCTGCCTTTTGATAACAGGATATGGGAAAAGGTAATATCAGAAAATGTAAAAAAGGAGACGGTTGAGGTAAATTTAAAAGCTTTCTACTTGGGTAAGAATTATTACAAAAAATAAAAGGAGCCTTCTTTATGGTTAAGTATACTTTTAAAGGAGGAATCCATCCTCCTTACAATAAATGGACCAGTTCAAAATCCATAGAAGTTCTGCAGGTCCCACAAACTTTGTATCTGCCTCTCATACAGCACACTGGAAAGCCTGCAAAACCTCTCGTTAAAAGGGGTGATGAAGTAAAGAAAGGGCAGAAGATCGCTGAGGCTGATGGCTACATTTCTTCTCCCATTCATGCACCTACTTCCGGCAAGGTTAAAACCATTATTGAGCACCCTCATCCAGTTTTGTTGACCTCCTATCCTGCAATTGTAATAGAGGCAGATGGAAAGGATGAATGGTTTGAAGAGCCCAAAGAAAGACCTAACTGGCAAGATTTGTCTCCAGAGGAGATTGTAAATGCGGTGAAGGAAGCTGGTATTGTAGGTCTTGGTGGTGCGGCTTTTCCAACCTATGTAAAGTTATCTCCACCAAAGGAAAAGTCTATTGACACAGTAATCATTAACGGTGCCGAGTGTGAACCGTTCCTTACAGCTGATGACAGGATCCTGCAGGAGCGCCCTGTTGATGTCTTGTGGGGTGCTTTTTTAATAAAACGAGCAGTAAAGGCCGTGAAAGTTTTCATAGCAATAGAGGATAACAAACCTGAAGCCATTAAGAAAATCTCTGAATTTGTGAAAGATTTTGAAGGATTCGAATTAAGGGTGGTTAAGACAAAGTATCCCGAAGGTGCTGAAAAACAATTAATTAAAGCATTAACTGGAAGAGAAGTGCCTCGTGGCGGGTTGCCCATGGATGTAGGATGTCTTGTGCAAAATGTTCAGACTTCTGTGGCTATCTATGAAGCTGTAAGGTTTGGGAAGCCTTTGATTGAAAGGGTAACAACTTTGTCAGGTGATGGAGTAAAGGGGAGTGGTAATTATCTTATAAGGATTGGAACGAGGTTTAAGGATGTTATTGATATGACAGGCGGAATGGTTGAAGATGTCGTAAAGGTAATAAATGGTGGACCGATGATGGGAATTGCTCAATATACCCTTGATGTACCTGTGATAAAAGGAACTTCGGGAATTTTGCTTTTCACAAATAAGTATGCGAAGGAATTTGTGGAATACAATTGTATCCGATGCTCAAAATGTGTTGAGGTTTGTCCGATGGGACTTTTACCGCTAATGCTTGTAGATTACGTAAAAGCAAAGAGATTTACAGAAGCAAAGGAAAAGTATGGGCTCCTTGATTGCATAGAGTGTGGTTCTTGTGCCTTTGTTTGTCCGTCAAAGATAAACCACGTTCAGTGGATTAAGTATGGGAAGCAAGAACTAAGGAGGATAGGATGAGTGAGAAGACCTTTGTCTTATCTGTTTCCCCGCATATCAGGACGAATGAAAGCGTAAAAAAGGTAATGTGGTTTACCGTATTGTCCCTTGTTTTTCCTGCTGCTGGTGCCGTTTACTTTTTTGGAATCTATCCCCTCTTGGTGATGATAGTTAGTGCGGTTTCTGCCGTTGCAGCAGAGGCTATCATGCTAAAGTTGAGGGGAAGAGACGTTGGTCAGTGCCTTGATGGTAGCGCAGTAATCACTGGAATTCTTCTCGCGCTTACCTTGCCTCCGAAGTACCCCCTATGGGAAGCGGCATTAGGGTCTGTCTTTGCAATTGTGTTTGCAAAACAATTTTTTGGAGGGATTGGCCAAAATATTTTTAATCCTGCTTTGGTTGGAAGAGCCTTCCTAATGGCATCCTTTCCTGTGGATACTACCACCTGGGTCCCCCCAAGGTTTATGAATCCCGATACCTTCACGGGTGCTACACCTCTTGCTTCCTTTAAGTTTGCAAAAATATTGACTCCGTATAAAGATCTTTTCTTTGGAAATGTTTCCGGATCTATGGGTGAAACATCGGCTTTATTAATTCTTATTGGTGGTCTTATATTGATTCTTAAAGGCTACGTTGACTACAGACTTCCACTTTCTTATATTTTATCTGTAGCGTTCTTCGGAGGAATTATGTGGCTTATTGATCCCCACAAATATCCCGATCCGCTGTTTCACATTCTTGCTGGGGGTTTAATGCTGGGTGCCTTCTATATGATCACAGATATGGTTACTTCACCGATAACTCCTCGTGGACGGGTTATTTACGGAATAATTGCAGGCTTTCTGGTTGTTTTGATTAGGCTATTTTCAGGTTACCCCGAGGGTGTAATGTTCAGTATTCTGATCGCAAATACTATAAGGCCTTGGATTGATAGGCTAACAGAGCCAAAAATTCTCGGGGAGGTAAAGAAATGAGTAAAGAGCTTAAAATGGTATTAGTTCTAACTCTTGTAATAGTCCTTGCCGGAGGGGTTCTTGCCTATACTTATGTTGCAACTCAAAGGGATATAGAAAAAAATCTGGAAAATGCTAAGAAGGAGG
>JASEFR010000031.1:0-11792 GCA_030019025.1 bacterium | reverse complement strand
GAAGGAGGCACTTCTTGCTGTTTTGAATGGAACCTCTGGTTATGAGGAAGTAAAAATCAACGACCGTACCTTTATTTTCACAGCGAGAGATGAAGAGGGTAAGATAATAGGCTATGGTGTGATGATTGAAGGAAGTGGTTTTCAGGGACCTATTAAGATAATGGTTGGATTTAATACCGACGCTTCTGAAGTTACAGGTATAGAAATTCTTGAGAACGTCGAGACCCCTGGCCTTGGCAATAGAATAGTTGAGGATTGGTTTAAGAAGCAATTCACAGGCACAACCCCCCCTATTGAAGTTTTGAAAGGTAAGGCGCCAGAAAATAGGTCTCAGATCCAAGCAATAACTGGTGCTACGATATCTTCTAAGTCTGTTGTAAAAATTGTTAATGATGCTGCTCAGATTTTAAAAAATTATATCTCTGGTGGTGGGACTTCCTGTAAAGAAGAGGAGCTCGAAACCAGTTTTTCAAATTGTTTTCCGCATACTCGACTGGAGAAAGTAGAGAATTATTATCTGATCAAAGGTACTGATAAAGAATTGGTTGGGTATGGTGTTATCTCTAAAGCTCTTGGTTACAGCGATACAGTCACCATTTTCCTGGCGGTGGATAAGGATATGAAAAAGATTCTCGGGGTTATCCCCCTGTCAGGGGAAGTGATGTCTGAGAGAACAAGATTTGAGGGATTTTTCAGGAGTCTGAATAACAAAGATTTGCCTCTCCGGTTGAGTGATGTTGACGTGGTAAGTGGTGCTACTGTAACACAGGATGCTGTAGTTTCTGCTGTAAACAAAGGTTTTGAAATTTTAAAAAAGGAGATTAGATAATGGCTCCTAAAAACAGAAGTCTTGGGTATGAATTTATTAAAGGCCTTTTTAGAGAAAACCCAGTCCTTGTTCAGCTCCTGGGTCTTTGTTCAGTACTTGCGGTTTCCAACACTGTTATAAACAGTATTTCGATGGGGCTATCTGTACTCTTTGTTCTATTTTTCTCTTCCTTCGTAGTTGGGCTTATAAAGGATTTTGTGCCCAATGAAGTAAGGATCCCCGTGTTTATTATTGTGATTGCTACCTTTGTTACCATTGCAGACCTGTTTTTAAAGGCGAAGTTTCCTGATATTTCAAAAGCCCTTGGGCCATACATTCCTCTAATTGTTGTGAATTGTATAATAATGGGTAGACAGGAGGCCTTCACAAGAAGGAACAAGCTTATCGCATCTTTGATGGACGCACTCGGAATGAGCTTTGGCTACATCATCGCGATTGTTGCAATGGGAGCCATTCGAGAACTCTTGGGCTTTGGTTCGATTTTTGGATACAAGGTTTTTGGGACGTGGTATAAGCCTATCCTTGTAATGATTCTACCTCCTGGTGCGTTTTTAACTCTTGCGATTTTGATTGGGTTTATGAACTTTGTAACTAAAAAGGAATAGGAGGAGTAAATGTTAAAGCCTTTAATAATATTTTTTGCTGCTGCAATAACAAACAATTTTATACTAACTTATTTTTTGGGTCTCTGCCCGTTTCTCGGTGTTTCAGCGAAGGTGTCTTCAGCTATAGGGATGGGATTCGCAGCAACCTTTGTCATGACGATGACTGCAATAATAACAAACCTTCTGGATCATTTTGTTTTAAGGCCATTGCATCTTGAATTTCTTCAGATAATTGTTTTTATTTTTGTAATTGCAGTTCTTGTGCAGTTTGTAGAAATGGTTGTTAAAAAGTTTTCTCCACATCTGTATAAGGCTCTTGGGATATTTCTCCCCCTTATCACTACTAACTGTATAGTCCTGGGCCTTGCGCTTCTTGGATCAATGAGGAATTATAACCTTATTGAAAACACTTTCTGGGGATTGGGTGCCGGTGTTGGCTTTACCATAGCGTTGCTTCTTATAGCTGGCATAAGGGAAGAACTGGAGACAAGAGATGTACCGAAGGCATTGAGAGGTGCACCTATTACACTACTAATTGCGGGGCTTATGGCCTTTGCTTTTATGGGCTTTTCTGGGGTAGTTTCTCTACAATAAGGAGGATTGCAAATGAATGTGGTGATTTATAGTTTGCTTCTTGCCCTTGGCCTTGGGCTCTTTTTTGGCTTTTTTTTAGTGTTTTCCTTTAAAAAGCTTGCGGTTCATGAAGATCCGAGAGTTGAGAAAATTTTGGAAATTCTTCCAGGTGCTAATTGTGGTGCCTGTGGATATGCTGGATGCGCTGATTATGCTGAGGCACTTGCAAGTGGAAAGGAGACAAACGTCGGAAAATGTGCACCTGGTGGTCAGGAGGTTGCCGATCAGATTTCACAATTTTTGGGCCTTAGTGTGGTGTCTGTTACGAAGCTTGTGGCAAAAGTTATGTGCAATGGTTCAAAGGAAAATGCTACTCGTAGAGCAAATTACAACGGTATTGAATCCTGTAGGGTAGCTGAGTTTACTTTAAAGGGAGATAAAGGTTGTGTTTACGGATGTCTTGGTTTCGGTGATTGTGTTAAAGCTTGCCCCTTTGGCGCAATGTATATGGGAGAAGATGGATTACCCAAGGTGATAGAAGAAAGATGTACCGCCTGTGGGAAGTGCGTTGAGGCATGTCCAAGAAATATCATTGAACTTGTTCCTGTAGATAGAAAAGTATTTGTGTTCTGCAAAAGCCTCGATAGAGGGCCTGTTGCTAAAAGCCACTGTAAGGTTGCATGTATCGGGTGCGGTCTATGCGTAAAGAATGCCCCTGAAGGTTCGATGAAGCTTGAGAATAATCTCGCTTATATTCTTGAGCCCGATAAGGTTGACGAAGTGGCTGAAAAAGTTGTTGGTGTTTGTCCAACAGGAGCTATAGCCATTGATAAGAAATTTGCCGAGGTAAAGGTATATTGAATAAAGAAAGTTTAAGGGGTATTGTACTGAAAAAAGTTGGAGAAAACAGTTATCTTGTAAAGATATTGAGGGAAAATGGAACATGTTCGGCCTGTGGATTTTCAAAGTTCTGTAGCCTTGGGGGTAAAGATAAGGGTGAAGATATAATAGAAGTTCGCGGCAATGGACTTTCACCAGGTGATGAGGTTATCTGTGAGGAGAAAATAACAGGGATTATCTTTGCTACTGGATTGATTTTCTTGGTTCCAATTATCGCATTTCTTCTGGGGTATTATGTGGGTGTTTGCGTTAAGTTTTCTGAGCCAATTTCTGCCATTTTTGGATTTGCACTGATGGGAGTCTATTTTCTTATTCTACGGTTATTTGATAAAAAGCTTACAAAATCACTATTTAAATTTGAGGTCAAACGTAAAAGTTAAGCCTGTCAGTTAACAGCTTGCTCAGTTTGTTGTTGTAAACTTCCGAAAGCCCTGCTTCGTGTATTATGGGTTGATTTATAAGACCACGGTAAAGAAAAGTCAAAGCATATTTAGCGTCAAGTTCTGTTAATTTGGCTTCGAGTTCGCCAATTCTTTCCTCAATATCTTCCTTCGTACCGTTTGAAATTTCATTAAGTGTTAGTCCTATTTCGTAAAGAAGCTTCTGCTTCAAATTAAATTTACTTATCATATTTTCTATTAGCTGCAAATATTTTTTGCCATACTTCTCAAGAATAAAGTCGTAAAGCAAAAGATCTATGTAAGTTCTGATTAATTTTATACTGCTTGCTGATTCAAGTAAATGCTCAAAATTAATATTTACGCTTTCTTTTGTTATAAGTTTGTAGAGATATAAATTAGCGCTAAACCCGATTTCGCTTGTGAAATCTTGTTTTTCGAGGGTTTCTCTTCTTCTCTTTTCTATTGACTGTTTAAGTGGGAGAGGATTGGCAGAATATACCACAAGAGTCTCAAAAATTTGGATTTCCGCGAGAATTTTTTCCCTCAGGCTTTTAAAGTTCTGAACCTCCATGAGTAACTTTTCCAGCTGAGAGAAATTCCCTGTAAAGGTGTAGATTCTTATGAGATATTGAACCGCTTTTTCTTTGAGGGGTATGTTGGCAGATTTTTTTGCAGAATCAAGTATTTCAAGCAATTTTGGTGCGAGGTAGTCGTGCTCTCCAAGGTAGGACCTTATGCCGTATAGCAGCAATAAGTATTTTTGCTCTTCAGCTTCCAGTTTCATTTCTCTTGCATATTCCAAGGCCCTTTCAAGGTAACTGACGCTTATTGCATATTCTCCAAAATTAGAGTATATCATGGCGAGGTTCATTGAGATATGGGGGATAAGGTGAGTTATATTCTCGGCTTTTACTAATTCTAAGGTTTTTTCAAAGGTTATTCTGCTGTTTTCCACATCCTGAGTTATAAACTGTGTAGTTCCGTAATTTAGCATTATAGATGCTAAGTACTCTGGATTGTTAGATAGTCTCGCATGATAAAGAGCAATCTCGAAGGTTTCTTTTGCTTTTACGTATTGCTTCAATTGCGTGTAGCATTTACCCAGATTCCCATAAATTTTCGCAAGAATCTCATGGTTTTCAACTTGTTTCATTATTTCAATTATCTCTTCATAAGTCAGAATAGCCTTTGTAACATTATTCTCAAAATCTTGATAGTACAAGGCTTTATAAATCATAGCGTTTGCAAGAATCTCGCTGTTTTTTATCTGGTTTGCAATCTTTTGGATCTCTTCAATGTTTAGAAGCAGATCTGTTTTTTGTTCTAATTCGTGCTGGATCCATGCGATTTCCAATCTAATTAAAGCCTCTTCGTATTTTTCGTTGTACCTTATGGCTAACTCTAATGCGGTTTGCAATTTACTAAGTGCTTCTTCGAACTCGCCATCGCACCTTAAGCACATTCCCAGTTGCCTTAAAAGGCTTATTTTTTCAGAAATGTGTAGTTTAAATTCGGCGATTTCAAGGATTCGTTGAATGTACCTTATCGCTTTTTTAAACTCTCTTCTCTTTATAGAGTTTTTGACGAGAAGTTCCATATATGGTATAGCTTTACTTTCCATTCCACCACTAATATAGTGTTCATATAAAACTTGTGGATTTAACCTCGATGTTTCTTCAGGGTTTTCATCCAGTAATTTTGCAATTTTGAAGTGAAGTTTAATTCTTTTTTCTCTGGGGATTTGTGAGTACATAATTTCTCGAATGAAGGGATTTGGAAATCTAAAAATGGTATAAGGAATGACCTCTTCAATATATCCCATTCTTGAAAGATTATCAAAAATTTCTAAAGCTTCGGAAATGGATAGGTCTAATGCTTGTGCTATAAAGGAAACAGAAAAATCGATATTGTAAACTGCACAAAAATCAAGGACCTCTTTTTCCTTTGGACTTAGATATTGGATTTCCTCAGCTAAGGGAAGTGCCACACTCTCGGTTATAGCATAGTAAGTGTCGCTCAATATCCACTTTGTTTCACCAGGTAAGAGTTTTTTGGACATGAGTAAAACATTTAGCAGTTTGTCTACGTATAGAGGTCTGCCACCAGTTTTCGCCATAACCCAGTTAAGAAACTCTTCGTCGGGTTCGAACCGTAGTATTTGCCAAAGAACAGTTTTTACCTCCTCTCGCCTCAAAGGATTTATTTCCAAAATATGGATTTCGGTAGTAGCGGTTTTGAGGCTCTCTATTAGATAAGATTGCGCTCTGGAGGTTATCACGACAGAAATTTGTGATCGATTATCTTGTTTTAAAATTCGTGCAAGGTGTTGCAAATTCCTTGTGGTCAATAGATGCCCGTTGTCAATAGTGATTAGAAGCCTTTCGTTTTCTGTAAATGTCAGAAGCATTTCTTCTACTATCGATAATGCTCTGAATTCGTTCACGGTTATTGTAATTGCAGTTGAACCGCTGGAAAATTCTGGGAGGAAAAATGAGATTTCATTTTTAAACCTTTCGTCCTTTGGTGTAAAGTTTTTCTCTATAACAAGACTCCTTATTATTGCTTTTAGTAGCGGAAAGGGATGGGAAATATCTTTCTCACTAATTTTGACATCAAGAGTTTTGAGATTTAACACCTTTGCCAGTTTTAAAGTTTCTTCTAATAATCTTGATAACCCTGCCCCTTTCACGCCTTTAAGTATTATTATAAAATTCTTACCTGTAGAAAATTCCTGTAAGGATTTTGAAATAAAGTTTATTTCCCTATCCCTTCCAATGATTCTGACATCTGAGAGGGATATACTTTTGGTCTCTTCTTGCGTTTCACTTCCGAAAATTATTTTCCCTCTTCCCGATCTTTTACTGATTAAAGATCGCTCGTCCGCCTTTTTTATCAACTCTTCTGGTGTGATAGCGTCAATGGGGAATTGAGAAATGCCAATACTCAGAGAGATTTTTAAATTTTTAGAAGGTCCATATCCTGCATTTTCCAGTTGGTTTTTTATTCTCTCCGCTATTTTGACCGCTTCATCTATCGAAATATCTGGAAGGATTATTGTAAATTCATCCCCGCCATATCTAAATATAAGATCCGACTCCCTAACAATTGCCTTAAGTTTTGTTGAAAACTGTTTCAACACATCATCGCCTACCTGGTGACCAAAATTGTCATTTATCATTTTAAAGAAGTCCATGTCAATAAATAGGAGACTGACCGGTTCGCCTTTTCTTTTTGCACGGGAAATCTCTTCGTTAATTTTAATTATGAAATAACTGTGGTGATATAGATCTGTCAGTGGGTCCTTCAGAATAATTTCTTCCATCTCGGAAGTATATTACTTATTTTATAACAAAAAAACTGAATGTCAAATTTTTTAATTTTCCGTTTCTATCAATGTTCGTCAAATCGATGTTATAATTTAGCACGTGGGGGTTAGAATTAAAGTTAAAGTTCAACCGGGCTCCAGAAATTACGGGATAAAGTATACAGATGGTGTCTATTTTGTGCGAATAAAGAAACCACCAGTGGAAGGGAAAGCCAACGAGGACCTTATAAATTTTGTTTCTGATAAACTCGGAATAAGGAAAAGCTCAGTAAAAATTGTTTCAGGGATTCACAGCAAGTTGAAAATAATTGAAATTTCTGAAAACCTTTCTGAAGAGGAGATTCAAAGGAGGCTTAGATGAGAATTTTTGTGGAAATAATCCTTGCCTTTTCACTTGGGAGTGTAGATTCTTCAGGATTAAAGATTGTTTCCGAAGACTTGCGTTCACCTATATCGGACTTTGTCTTCAAAACTTTAACTAACAGTGGTGATGGTGAAACAGTGCTGTTTGGTTCTCTGGTTTATTGGTCATTCTGGGGGGATTGTCAGGAATCAGCGATGAGGTCTTATGTGGTTGGTCTTGGTGCAACATCGTTATTTGTTCAGGCAACAAAGTACATTACGAACAGGGAGCGGCCCGATGGCCGTAATAATAGAAGCAATTCTTCTTTTCCTTCAGGACACGCTGCCACTGCTTTTTACATAGCCTCTTTTTACAGTTCATTGCATTCCGAGTACAAAGTCCCACTGTATCTTTGGGCAATGGGTGTCTCTATTTCCAGGGTTTATTTACGCAGACACTGGCCATCAGATATTATTGTGGGTGCCATAATAGGTTATGCTGGTGGAAAGTTGTTTTATAAAATCAGGGAAAGATTTTAATTTTCTGTTTATATTAAAGAACGATCCTTGAAAACTTGAGATTTATTAACCTCCTCAAAACCAAAGGCTGTTTAAGCATATGTCACCGTTAAACCCAAAGGAAAACATTATGGAGTGGTTTGACAAGCTTTTGTAAGCGTTTCTTTTGCATCCAAACTAAAAAACATGATACAACGATGGGTGTAAGTTCATCAATGCCAACTATGCCTTGTGATTTAGATTGCGTTTTTATGCAGAGTTTTAATCGTTGTATAATAACTTGCGCTTCATCATAATCCTGAGAGGGGTTTACATCTACCATAATGATCTTTTTGGGCTCTCTAAAACCTGCCTGATACTATATAATAATGGATAAAATGGATATCGCCAGTCGATCCAGCATTAAGCCTGAGAGGAGGATTGTAGCAGTTTTATTTGGTGATATTAAGGGGTTTACCACTCTTTCAGAGTTTTTAGATCCTGAGGACTTGCAAGAACTGATTGATGGGATTTTTGGTAAGTTCAAAGAGATTATTGAAAAAAATGGTGGGTACCTGGATAAGTTTATTGGTGATGCTGTGATGGCTGTTTTTGGAGCACCAATTTCATACGGTGATGATGCGAGACGAGCGATTAGCACCGCTATTTCTATGCAGAACTATCTGGAAGAGGTAAATGGTCTGAGAGGAACAGATATTAAAATGAGAATTGGAATAAATGTGGGAGAGGCCCTCTGGTCTTCAATTGCAGGCGAAAAGCCCACGGTTCTTGGCGATACTGTTAATGTGGCACAGAGAATTCAGGACATAGCAGAGCCGGGGAAAATATATGTAACCGATTCTGTTGTAAATTTGACCTTTCAGAATTTTTACTTCAAAGATGTGGGTAGGGTCAGGGTGAAAGGCAGAGAAGAGCCGGTGAGAATTTTTGAGGTTGTTGGTGAAAAAACTGGCGAGAGTGAATTCTCTGTCCGAGGTCGATTCAAGACCCCATTCGTTGGAAGAGAAGAAGAAATTCGCAAACTTGAAAAGTGGTTTTTAGATAGGGTGAGTAAACCTGGAATACATTTTGCAGAAATTACGGGAGAAGCTGGTATTGGGAAAACCCGTTTATGTTCAGAATTCAAGGGTAAAATTTCAGTTACTCTGCCTGAAGTCAAAGTTTCTTTTCTTAGGTGTGACCCGATTAAGCAATTGCCTCTTTATGCCTTCAGAAAAATACTTAAGGACTTGCTTTCGGCATTGATGCCCTATACGCCGAAAACCAAAGAAAACCTTTCTCAATATTTACAAAAAAGCCATGCTCTCTCTAAAATAGACTCAGATATCTTGGGAACAAAGATCTTTGATTTTCTCAATGAAGAGATGCAGTTTTCTGATGAGTTGATGAAGGAGTTTCTGGTAAGCATGCTTGGATTATTTGAACTTTTGGTTAAGGATATCAGTAAATTTGTTATTTTTCTTGATGATTGTCAGTTTATTGACAGTGAATCAAAGTATTTTTTAAACGAGTTATCGAAAAAGGTTTTTCTGGGTAGCGTGGTTGTTTTGTGTATTTCAAGGGAACCACTTGGATATTTTCCCATAGATTTCGGAATGGAATTGAAGGGGCTTGGTGAGGATTTTGTCAAGAAAGTTTGCGGGACAGTGTTGCAAGTTGATTTGAACTCTATTTCTGAAGATTTCATTAGCAGGATGCTTGAAAAAACAAAAGGGAATCCTTACTTTGTGGAGGAACTTATTTACTTCTTAAGGGACAAAGGCCTCCTTGAATTTAACCCTTTGCGAATCAGAGCAGAGGAGTACGAAATACCTGAGACTGTAACAGGTTTGTTGGTTTCCTCTGTTGATAGTCTTCCGGAACATTTAAGGGAAGTTTTGAAAATTGCTTCAGTAATTGGAAAGCATTTCTGGCGAGGGGTTTTGGAGTCTGTTACGGGAAAGACCATGGGTGATGAGTTGAACGAATTAGAGAGAGAAGGTTTTATTATTTCTCAGGAGGTTTCGTTTATTCGTGGTGATTTTGAATACATATTTAAGAATGAACTCTTGCGAGAGGCGGTTTATTCTCTAATGACAAAGAGGGAAAGGGAAAAACTGCACCGTTTGGTAGCACAGCAATTGGAAAAGATTGAAGATAAGGATGAACACATGCTTTATATGGTGGCTTATCACTACGAGAAGGCTGGTGATTTTACAGATGCCACCCGATACTACGAGGAGGCTGGAAATGTAGCTTATTCCAAAGGATTTTACTCCTATGCCCTTAATTGCTATAAGAATCTCGAGGAAACACCGGAAACTGCTTATAAAATCGCCCAGTGCCTTGAGGGCCTTGGTGATTTTGAGAATGCATTGAACTTGCTAAATTCTTATATTGGCAAGCTTGATGACGGATCTTTACTTAAACTCAGATACGAAATACTTCTCTCGGGTATTTATGAGAAATTATCAAAATTTGAGGAGGCCTTCAAATATCTCGAAAAGGCTGTTAATTCTGCAAATCCAGAGATAAGTTCCTATTCTAATTATAAGAAAGCGTGGGTTTATTGGCGAATAGGCGATCATGAAAATGCGAGGAAGTATGTTAACATAAGTATTGAAATTATTGAAAAGTATGGTTTAAGTACCTGGGATGCTTTAAAGACTCTTGGAGCGGATTTTAATTTGTTGGGGAATATTGAGCAGGTAAACGATAATTATGAAAAGGCAATCTCCTTTTATGAAAGGGCCAAGTCTATTTTCGAGGAAATTGGTGAATTGACAGCGCGCGCAAAAATTTTGATTAATTTAAGCCAATTATATTTGAAATTATGGAAACTCGATATTGCTGAAAGCTACTTACAGGAGGCACTGTCTGTCATAAAGAACTCTGGAAGCAGGTTCTTGTTGGCTGTTGCCATGCATAATCTGGGAAGGGTTTACTTTAACAAAAGGGACCTTGAAAAAGCGAAGGATTACTATGAAGAAGCGAGGAAGGTTTTTCTTGATTTGAAATTACCGGCCTATGTAGCTGAGTCTTCCATCAATCTTGCCAATATTTATCTTGAGTTGTTTGATTTTGAAAAAGGTAAAAAACTGCTGGATGAGGTCATTTTGAGTTATCCTGATTTACAGCCATCTCGAATTGGATTAATTTTCTTTTTAAGCGGCATATTAAACTACAGGTTGGGAAAATTTAAAGAAGCAAAGGAATTTTTCATAAAATCGGAAGAAATCTTTATCAAACTTTATGATAACAAAAGGCTCTTTCAGACAAAGGTTTATCGTGCTATACTTGAATGCTTGCTGGGTAATTGTGAAAGCGCAGTGAATTTCTTGAAGGAGGCTAAGGAATTGGAAGCTTTCTTTGAGATGGGCCTCCGAAAGGCCGAAGCTATCCTTTATGCTGCAATTGTAGAATATATTTGTAGAGGAAAAATAAATTATTTAGATTTTGAAGATTTGAGTTCCTTAAGGAGCTTCGTTGAAAAGGGCTCAGAGGAATTGAGGATATCATGGTTAGCAATTTGTTCCATTTTAGGAGGTAAGGTCGAAGTTGAAGCGAGCGATCTTATTCATGAAGAACCATTAAAGCTTCTTATAGATTTTTCGATATTTCCTAAGATTAAAGATCAGAAGAGTAAAGGTTACCTTTTGGGCATGCTGAAGGAAAGAGGCTCTCATCTATTGCTTGAATTTTTGAAGAGATTTAATTGAAAGTACCGTACTTGACTTGTTGAATTGTTGAACTTATAACTTAATGGGAGGTGAGTGATGAGGTTTTTTAAAGTGCTATTTGCCTTGGTTTTAAGTTTTGTGTTTTTTTCCTGTAAAGAACCTGTTAATACATACGATGATGAGGCTACTGCTGCCACTGGTGAGTTAAGTCAAACTGAGGAAGATATAAATAATAGTGATGCGGCGGTTCAATTGGCTCAACTGCCCGAACCGGATGGTACTCCTATTTTAGTTGGCATTGATAAGGGTTTCTGGGTCAAAGATCTTACGGATCCAACTCCCTTTATAAATATTGTGAATCTCTTTTCCAACATATACTTAAGAAGCGATACTGTTTATGGAGAATGGTTTTATGAAGGTACCGCTTGGATACACAGAGGACTCTCCGATACAAACCTCGTCCGTCTGATTTGGGTCAATAGCTTGTCAGATACACTCCGTTTGACCCTATATGTGGATAGTACCGACGTTATGACTTCGTATAGACATGTTCTCAGGGGCGAAATAATTCTTGAGCGGAATGGAGTTAACATATTCTCTTCAGCGTTTTCTGTAACCAGTACCAGTGTTGATGTGGCG
>JASEFR010000030.1:15298-18445 GCA_030019025.1 bacterium | reverse complement strand
CATAGTTTATCTCAGCTCTTTTGCCCTTCAAGAATTCTTGAGAGATAGTCCCAAAATGATCTTTTATTTTTTCTATAAACCCTTTCCTGTATCGGACGATTTCAGTGGAAAGCTGTTGTTGCTTCTGGTTCCACGGCTTTATTTCGTCGATCTGCTGGTTTCTAAGAAGAAAGTTTTTATTTTCTAACACTTTGGAATAGTCTTGTATTAGCCTCATATACTCACTGCTGGTTATGGAAATAAGTCTGTTTATAATCCTCCTTCTTTCACGCGGTGGTCCATCAATTATGTCCTGGTCCCGATCCGACGAAATCAAGCTTGGTAATGTGGAAAAGAGTATTGTTGCCCTTTCCACGACTTTGTTATTTATAGAAATTTTCTTAGTTTCCGTTTCTCTATCATAGAATATAGCAATATTGTAATTCAATCCGTCTTTTTCAAAAACAGCCTCAATCCTGAAAAAGTTTTCTCCCCATGCAATTAAGTTTCTATCTGAAACTTTTCTAAAAGATTTTGCCTGTGATAAATAGCCAATCGCTTCCAGTAAATTGGTTTTTCCACTTCCATTTGGTCCTAAGATTAAATTGATTCCGCTATCAAAGTTGAACTTTTGCGCTCTGAAGTTTCGGAAAGAAAGCAAAGAAATCTCTTTGATCATTTAATAATTTTACAGCAAAATCCTTGAAATTCCAATAAAAATGCGCTATTATTTTGGTATGAAAACGGGCTATGTGACTCTACCACTTCACAATGGCAAGGCACCTCGCTGGCTTATGGAGCGGATGACAAAATTGGCAAGGAGTATTATTTCTCTGATGGTCTTGGAATTTGGTCGAGAAGAAGTCGTAAGAAGGCTTTCTGATCCAATTTGGTTTCAATCACTTGGATGCTTGCTGGGATTCGACTGGCACTCTTCTGGCGTTACAACCACGGTTACCTACGCAATTAAGTCTGGTTTGAAAGGCCTTGAGGGTGAGTTGGGTATATTTGTAGCTGGTGGTAAGGGTAAGCACTCTTTGCTGGTTCCTGAAGAAGTTAAGGAGACGGGAGATGCTTTTGGAATTGATGCGGAAAAAATCGTTTACGCCAGCAGACTCAGTGCCAAGGTTGATTCTGTATTGTTGCAAGATGGATATAACTTATATCATCATGTGATTATGTATACAAAGGATGGCTATTGGTGTGTCATTCAGCAGGGAATGAACGATGCGTCAAAAACTGCCAGAAGATACCATTGGCTTTCCGAGAAGGTAGAGGATTTTACCTTAGAACCCCATTCAGGAATTATCTCAGAGAGTAAAGAGCGAAGCGTACTTGATATAACATCGAGAAAATCGGAAGACTCGAGGAGAGTCATTCTTGGTCTCGTAAAGGATTCGCCTGACAAGATTCTCTCTCTTTACCAGAAAGCCATTTCTTATAGAATGCCGGCAAGACATTATATCACGTTAAAAGATATGAAGCCTGAGAATTTAAAAAAAGTCCTTATAAAGACTTATGAGGCATTTCCAAGAGATTTTGAAAGCCTTCTTGCAGTGAGGGGATTTGGACCTATGAGTTTGAGAGCGTTGGCCTTGATTTCAGATATTATCTATGGGGCAAAGCCCAGTTATGAAGATCCAGTTATTTACAGCTTTGCCCACGGTGGTAAAGATGGCTATCCTTACAGGGTCAGAAGGGATATTTACGATAAATCTATAGAAGTTTTGGAAAGGGCCATTAAGAGTGCTAAATTAGGACAGCGTGAGGAACTGGAAACATTAAGGAGATTACAAAAATATTTTACTTAGTCCCTTTTTGGGATTTTATAAGTTTTCTCAAAACTTTCAAATTTTCTTCGTAAAATTCTTCTCCCCCAGGGGTTTCAAGAATCATAGGATGTTCTTTAAATCTTGGATCGTTAACAAGTAGCTCAAAGGCTTTAAGGCCAATTTCTCCTTTCCCTATATGCTCATGTCGGTCTACGTTAGAACCCAGAGGGGTTTTAGAATCGTTCAAATGGAAACACATAAGATATTCTAATCCAATAATTTTATCAAAATTTTCAAGGGTCTGGTGGTAACTTTCTTCGTCTCTGATATCGTAACCCGATTCAAAGACATGGGCGGTGTCAAAGCAGACTCCTATTCTTGATTTTTCTTCAACCCGTTCTATAATTTTTGCAATTTCTTCAAACCTTCTTCCAATCGCGTTTCCCTGTCCTGCGGTAATTTCAACAAGGAGGATTACATCTTTTACCTTTGAGATAGTTAGATTTAGTACCTCTGAAATCCTCTTGATTCCTTCTTCTATATCAGGGTTAGATCCAGGATGAAAAACTAAGTAAGGTATACCAAGTTGGTACGCCCTTAAGGCTTCATCTATAAATGCTTCCTTTGACTTTTCGTAAGTTTCATCTTTCGCAGATGCTAAATTGATAAGGTAAGAATCGTGAACAACCGGTTTTTGAAGATTGTACTGTTTTAATTTTTCTTTAAAAGCTCTGATTGACTCTTCAGAAAGTTCTTTTGCAATCCATTGTCGCTGGTTCTTTGTAAATATCTGTATGGTTTCGCACTTGAGGGCGTAGCCCCTTTCCGGGGCATTTTCCACACCCCCTGCTATTGAAACGTGTGCTCCCAGAAGTCCCATGTTTATTCCATGCTAAATTCGGGTATATCAAACCAAAATCCTGTTCCTTTTATATAGTCAATTTGAGCCATAATAAGTTCGTAGTGAGCCTTTTCAGTCTCGTAAAATTTTTTGAGCAGATCTTTGAGTGATTCATCGTCTACCGTCTGGTAATTAGTTTCGTAAAATTCCATTGATTTCTTTTCATGTTCTAAAGCGATTTCGAGGGCATCAAGCTCGTTCAGTTCTGATTTGCCATGCTTTTTCTTTTCTCTGGCTTTAATGTCGGGTAAAAGCTTTTCAATTTCCGATTTTGGAACTTCAAGGGTCTTTATGTGAACCTTTTTGTTAAATAGCTCCTTGACTTCCATGAGAGACACAAGGTGTTTAACCTCTTCCCCTGCGAGGGTAATGAACATGTTTTTTCCACTTGTATCTTTTGTTTTCCTTGCTATTTCGAGGTAAGTAAAAATAGCACTCTTCTCATTTTCGATGGCCATGTCTACAATTGCAACTTTATCCATATGCCCTCCTTTT
>JASEFR010000030.1:8616-15288 GCA_030019025.1 bacterium | reverse complement strand
TCTACTTTAGTGCAGCCGTTTAATTCTAAACGACTTGGTTTAAAGTAAAGAA
The DNA here is from genome assembly GCA_030019025.1 of bacterium. NCBI lineage: Bacteria > bacterium. The sequence goes on along the minus strand of JASEFR010000030.1, from coordinate 15,236 downwards.
GTAAATCACACGCTTTGTGCAGGAGGGGGGATTTCAGAGATAGAAGATTGTGAATTAATCCACAGACACAAATTTAGCTGTGTATCTCCTTTTCCCATTCAAAACCATAAGATATACTCCAGAGGGTAATTTAACATCAATCTCTTGTAACCCCGGTTGTTTGATGGCCTTAGAATAAATCCTTTTTCCGTCTATCGTGAAAATCTCGACACGTACGGGAAGAGGTTCCTGGGAGGGAATGTTGAATTTTAACTTCCCCCTTGTATAGAGAGCATTAATTGTAGTCTTTTTGCATGGAATACATTCTTCTGTACCTACTGTTCTTTCTTTTAGTAAATAAACACCTCTATCATTGGCACCAATTACAATAGTGGAGTCATCAATGATATCACAGCTTTCTACGGCTCCATACCATGAGGTGTCCGGCTGGAAGTAACCTGTAAGTTGAAACTCCCCCGCACTAAAGAGGTATTTATGTATTCCCTGGACCTCCCAGCATACGTAGAGGAAAGGTGATCTGGCTATTCCTGCATATGGAAAGACCATACCATAGTCATGCTCGTAAGAACCACAATTTGTAACATCCTCTTTGAAGAGGGAAAAACCTCTCAAGGGAGTTCTTATAACGAATAATGTATCGTGATTCCACACGCCAACGTCAAAATAGTCTCCTGAGACGCTAATGGAATCCAGCACTATGAGGTCTGGAGGATTTGAAGCATCAAAGATTCTTACCATTGAGTACCTGTGACTGAGGTAAACTTTTTGAGTAGCAGGATTGTAAGCAATGGTATAATTGCGATCCCCACTATCATTCCAGGTGTAAGCGACACTAAAGTCGAATTTATTAATAACAGCAAGCCCCGTTCCTGAAGCCACATAAAGGTAGTCTTCATCACCGCAGATGTCGTGGGCTCTTATACCTGAAATAGTAAGGGTTTCTGGAGATTCTGGGTTACTGAAGTTTACAACTTTTATGCCATATTCCCTCATGCCTACGTAAACAAAGGGAGGGTCTGCAAAGATGCGGGTTGTCCATGGCAAGTTTAGGTCAAGTTTCAGTGATAAGTTTTGGGTTTCTGGAAAATATTCGATTATTCTAAATCTAAACTGTTGCGGAGAGGTGTAGTGCCCAGTTAGAGCTATGAAATTTCTGTTATTGATTGAAAAGAACTTAACGTCAAATACACTAAATCCCGAATCAGACCAATTACATAAGGGATAGAAATTGACGAAATTCTCTTTATTAGCGTTGAAATTGAGGTTCGGTGGAGAAGATAATACATCGCCTTCAAAGTCATAAGGTTGGTTTATCGAAGCGCAGGGAGAATACGGTGGGTAAGTCATATTTAGTACGATATCAACCCGCTCATATCCTATATTGTGCCAGAAAAAAACTTTTCCACCCCAGAAGATTGTATCTCCAATCTGCTTATATGCACAAATGGTGTAATATCCTGGCTCACAAATTCCAGCATCATCGCAATCATCACACTTATATAAACCTTCTTGATTAGAAAGTGTACATGGCGCTGTAGGTGGAATACCTTCTAAAATCAAGGGCTTTGCGCCGGAGACCGGAACTAACTGCCCATCAATGTAGTGGTAAATGTACCCCCATGCGATGGGGTAACCTTTTGCATGTAATATCGAAATTATGGAAGTGATAAGTATAATAGTAAATTTACATTTCACTTTACCACCCCCACACTCTGGTTTAAGTATACCATGGATTTGCTGAAATGTCAAGGGCTTAATATTGCTCAAATTTTCGATGAAATTGTTTATTTGCATTGGAGCTTTGAGCTTTTTGCTTCAAGGGAACTGAAAAATTTCTTTGTTTGGATTCGGTTTTTTGCCGTTATTTCGTTAGTACAATAGAAGAGGGTTATTTACGAACTTTAGGGCTTTGCATCGAAAGAAAGGCAGGTTTGGTTTTGTGTGTCTTCTTACTGCTTAAATCAACACACAAAACGTCTCGTAGGCTTTAAAATTAAAACAAACAGGAGTGTTGATAATGTTATTTCTTTTTCTGTTAGTTTTTACAAGAACTATCTCGGTTTCAATTCCACCTCTTGCCTCGATGGTTAGCTATTTGGCAGGTAAACAGTACAAAGTGGTTTCTATATTGAATCAAACTCAAAATCCTCATACTTACGAGATTAGGCCTTCAGATTTAAAAACCGCTATTACTTCAGACCTTCATATTGAGGTTGGGGGGCATATTGAAGGGTGGGGTAAAAGAATATGCGAAAAGCATAAAAATTGTCTTAGGCTCTATGATGAACTCATAAGAGAAAATATTAAGGTAACTAATCCCCATATTTGGTTAGACTTCACACTTGTTCCTGAGTGTGCGAAAATTATTGAGCAGAGACTGGAGAAAACTTTTCCTCAAGATACTATTATCTTCAGAAAAAATCTTGAACAATTTCTTGTCCGGTATAATTCACTTGTGAGAGAGCTTAAAGATTCCTTCAAGGTTTACTCTGGAACAAAAATACTATTGTACCACCCCTCGTGGAACAATTTCCTCGAGCCTCTCGGTTTAAAAGTTGCTGGCGCCCTTGTTCACCACGGTGAAAAGGAAGTTTCAGCTGGTGATTTCGCAAGGTGGGTTCAAAGGATAAAGGCCGAGAATATTCGTCTCATAATTGCAGAAAACAATATGCCATCACAGATTTGTGAAAACCTCGCAAAAGAATCTGGTGCTTGTTTTATCCTCCTTAATCCATTGTTTGATGGTGATTTCCTCATCAGTTTAAAAGAACAGGCACTTTTAATTAAAAAGGGTTTAGAATGCCGGAAATAATCTTTTACAAGGTTACTATCGGGTATCCGGACCATGAAGTTGCAGAAGACATTACTTTTACCATCGAAAAGGACGATTTTGTAATTATTTTTGGCCCAAACGGTGCGGGGAAAACCACTCTTGCTAAGACAATGCTTGGAATTTTGAGGCCTCTTAAAGGGGAAACTTATATTTTTGGCTGTCCTGTAACGGGTGTTTGTCCTCACAAAAAAATGATAGGTTATGTGCCTCAGTTTTATAACGTTAACAGAGATTTTCCTGCTACCTTGTATGATGTCGTAATCTCTGGCTGTTATCCTCTATTAGAGCCTTTACAGAAAATCCCTAAAGAATATAAGGAACAGGCTATAGAAAATTTAAAAAGAGTAGGGTTATTAGAGCATAAAGATAAACCTTTTGCTCACTTATCCGGGGGACAACAGAAGCGGGGGTTGATTGCGAGAGCTTTAATGGGGCCTCCAAAAGCATTACTTCTTGATGAGCCGACTGCAGGAGTGGATATCGCGAGTGAAATTCAAGTTAATGAGGTGATTGTAAAAACACACAAGAATTTTCAAATTCCTGTTATAGTTATCACTCACGACGTGAACCCATATCTTGAAGTTGCAACAAAATTTATTTTGATGGGCTATGGAAAATACTTTGCAGGTTCTTTTGAGGATGTGATAAAACCGGAGGTTTTATCAGAAGTTTATCAAACTAAAGTCGACGTTGTTACGAAAGATGGTTTGAGGTTCGTTAACGTAAGGGATGTTCACCATGATAGAAATGCTTAAACTTTCTGTCATACAGCGGGCTTTTGTAGCGACTTTAATTGCTGGAGGGTTTCTCCCCCTCGCTGGTTCTATATCAGTTCTTTCTGATACCTCTTTTCTTGCGGCTGGCTTTGCCCACATTGCTTTTGCGGGAGTTGCCCTTGGATATCTGCTTCGTTTTGACCCGATTCTTGGTGCCTTTTTGATTACCGTTATTTCCGCCTATTTCCTTTGGTATTTAAGTGAAAAAAGAGAAGGAAAATATGAACAGACCCTCAGTATACTCTTTTCTTTCTTTATGGCGTTAGCTATTTTGTTTTTTGGGCTCACGAGAACTTATGCATCTGATGCCATGTCGTATCTCTTTGGTAGTCCGTTGATGGCTAATTCGGTTGACTTAATTCTCCTTGCGGCAGCTTTTCTTCTTTACCTCTTTTTTGTCATATATTACCATCGTATTTTATTTCAAATAGTTTTCTCTAATGAACTTTCCTTAGCCTCTGGCATAAATGTCAGCAGGTTCAGGCTTTACTTCTTCTTGTTTACGGCTCTTTCAGTGGTTCTGAGTATGAAGTCAGTGGGTGCGCTTGTTGTTTACGGACTTATGATTATTCCTCCTTCTCTGTCTCAGAGAATTTCAAAACATTTTAATCAGATGATCGTTATTTCTGTCATCTTCGGTATACTGAGTTCCTTTATTGGTTTTATTTTATCCCTTATAATCGATGTACCTGTAGGCGCTGCTGTAGTTGTAACTTCTGCAGTTTTTTATTTTATTTCTCTGATATTGAAGCGATGAAGGTTTTGCAGGTAAGTGATGCATATTTACCATTCCCCGGAGGTGTGGGTGAACATATCTATAATTTGAAGAAATATCTTCAAAGGCTGGGCCATGAGGTTTTCGTACTAACTTCCGGATATCCTGGGTTGGTAGAAGAGGTTGATACGAATGTAATTAGGAGGGGTAGAGTAATATTAACTCCTGCACTAAAGATTTTTAACCATACCCAGTTAACTTTGACCTTTGATCTCGGGTTACCCTCTTTTTTGAAAGATTTCTTTAGAAAAAATAAGTTTGACGTAGTACATCTTCATGGCCCACTTGCACCAAATCTGCCGGGACTTGCTCTTCATTACTCCCGATATCCTTCTGTTGCGACCTTTCACACCGCTTTTGTGGGCTTCAACTGGAATAAAATTGCCCGGATATTTTATGAAAAGGATGCGAGAAAGCTGAGAAAGTTTATTTTTGTTTCCAAAACGGCGAAAGAGGCTGTTATTCCCCCTTACCATGGCGACTGGGTTATCATTCCGAATGGGGTTGATTTAGAGCTGTTTTATCCACAAAAGAAGAGTAGATTTGTAGAGGACAAGATAAATATTGGCTTCTTAAGTAGGCATGAACCTCGGAAGGGTTTGCATGTCCTGCTTGAAGCCTTTGCAAACGATGAAGAGCTCAGAAAAAAGGCACACTTGGTAATTGGAAGTTCTGGGCCTCTTACAGAATACTATAAAAAATTTTGTGAAGAGAATGACATCCCCGCGACATTTCTTGGCAAGATCCCGAAAGAGGAGCTCCCTGATTTCTACAGGAAAATAGATATTTTTGTTGCTCCTGCAATAGGAGGTGAGAGTTTTGGCTTAATTTTACTGGAAGCCATGGCCTGTGGAACCCCCGTGATTGCTTCTAACATCGAAGGATATACTAATGTTGTGGTAGACGGAGAAAACGGTATCCTCTTTGAAAAGGGTAATCCTCTTGATTTGTCAGCTAAGATAAAGAAATTAATTATGTATAAGGATTTAAGTTTTGAGCTTGCGAAAAAGGCCTTAGAGTTTGTTAAACCGTTTCACTGGCATGAAATCGCAAAGAAGGTGGAAAGGGTTTACAGGGGGATAATTTGAAATGCTGGTGACTTTGATTGCACAATTTGTTGCTTTTTTTGTGCCACAAAAATTTGCTGAGTTTATTGCAATCGTTCTTGCTGATGCCTTTCGTATATTCGATTGGCGTACCAAAGCAGTTATGAAGAACCTTGAGATTTTGTTCCCAAAAATGCAATTAAGGCAACGGAAGATGATTATGAGAGATACTTTTAGAAAAATGTTTCTTAGCTATGTGAGAGTAATGAAGATCAACCGGAAAAAGTGGGAAAGCTATGTGGAACTCAAAGACCTTGAGATTTTTAAAGGGAAAAAATCCATAATATTTTCGATCCACATGGGCCCATGGGATATAGCTTCTAAATATATAAACTATTATGGTTTTGAATTCTACACATTGATGGAAAACCTCCCAAAATTTTATTTATGGATGTGGTTAAGATTTCGGAAAGGAATTAAGGTGTTTCTGGTAGGGAGGGGAACAATTAAGGCAATTCAGAGGTTGAAAAGGGCGAAAGAGTATGCCCTCGTAGTTCTTGTAGATCGTGTTACTTCAGGAAAATATGCGGTCAGGAAGTTTTTGGGTAGGGATGTAATCTTTGCGGAAGGGATTTTTAAGCTTCCGAAAATTGTTGAGGGAGATGTTTATTTCCTTGTTTGCCATTGGGATGAGACGATGAAAAAGGTAAGGTTTGAATTCTTTCCCGTTGAGAGAGAAAACGTTGAAAGTCAAATTTTAAATTTATTTGCAGAGAACGTGAGAAAGTATCCTGACCAATGGTTTAACTTTTACTTTTTTACTACTCAAAGGCCGACCTGAGAATATAAAGTACTACCTCATCATAGGGAATTCCAATGTGTTCCGCCTCTTTCGGTAGGTCGGATAAGTCCGTCATACCGGGTAAGGTGTTGATTTCAAGAACGTAATAGTTTTCATTCTCGTCTACGATTCCGTCTACCCTGGAAAATCCACGGCAACCTATCTCTCTGTGTAGTTTAACAGAGGCTTCTTGGAAAGCTTTTGTTGTCCTTTCAGAAAGACGTGCTGGTATTATAAAATTTGTTAATCCCTTCGTATATTTGGCTGTATAGTCATAAAATTCTCTTCCAACTACCTCTAATTCAAGGATGGGAAGGGGGAAACTCCCTTCACCTGTGCCAAGTACTCC
>JASEFR010000030.1:0-8606 GCA_030019025.1 bacterium | reverse complement strand
TAAACTTTTCGATATAAAAATCACCAAACTTATCACGGGTTTCGTTAACTGCGTCCCAAAATTCTTGTTCACTATGTACAATTTTTACCCCGAGGCTCGAACCTTCGTACCTTGGTTTTACAACAGAAGGGATCCCAATATTTTTTAGAGCAATTTCTGCTTCCTCTTTCAAATTTTTATTTGTTGGAATGAAGTGATAAGGAGGTGTGTTGATATTGGCAAATTGCATTATCTTTTTTGTCATTATCTTGTCCATTCCTATTGCGGAGGCAAGAACACCAGAACCAGTATAAGGGATTCCCATCAGTTCCAGCATACCTTGAATTGTTCCGTCTTCCCCGGGCTTCCCATGCAAGATTATAAAGGCTACATCGGTAAAGCCGGGTTTGATTTCTGTGATGTTTTCTCTTGTTAAGTCAAAAAAGAAGGCATTAAAACCCTGTCTTAACAGGCTCTCATAAACCTTTTCGCCCGATCTCAACGAAACTTCACGTTCACCAGACCAACCACCACAAATAACTGTTATTCTCTTGCCTTTTAGGCTTTCTTTGAGTTGGGAAAAGTCCATAAACCTCAAAAGCTGTTAGGCATTAACCTTCTTATCTTTTTAAGCTCGGTTTTATCAACAAGGGTTGGCCTTCTTAGATTTCTCCTTTTTTTGGCATTTTTCCCTATGAGAAGGTGGCTCTTAAAGGCCTTGAATCTTTTTACCTTTCCCGTTGCTGTTACTTTAAACCTTTTTTGAGCAGAACGCTTACTTTTAACCTTAGGCATCTTCGTCCTCCTTTTTTATTTTGCGTTTCTTAAGAGGAAGGTTAGATTTTTCCCTTCCATTTTAGGGGGTACTTCAACTTCTGCTTCACCTTCAAGTTGTTGAACTATTTTCTCGTAAATCTCATTACCCCATTCAGGGTGAACTAATTCTCTCCCTTTGAATCGAATAATAACCCGAACTTTACTTCCGTCTTCAAGAAACTCCCTTATTTTCTTTAGTTTCACATTCAGGTCGTGATCAGATATTCTTGGACTCATAGTAATTTCTCTGACTTCACCCTGTTGTCTCTTCTTTGCTTCTTTTTGCTTCTTTTGCTCTTCATATTTTAGTTTTCCGTAGTCCAATATTTTACATACAGGGGGATTTGCGTTGGGTGAGACTTCAACCAGGTCAAGCCCGTATTCGTATGCGAGTTTTAATGCATCCTTTGTTTTCATTATACCAAGGTGGGAACCGTCGGGTCCGATCACCCTTACTTCATAGGCTCTGATTTTTTCATTTACCCTGTATAGTTCTTCTTTATTTCTCTTCTTAAAGTTTGGTGTTAAGTATGGTTGAGTATCTCTGCTAATGGCTGTTACCTCCTTTAATTTCCTCTTTTAAAAAATTCAAAAATTCTTCAAGAGACATTTTCCCAAGATCTCCAACTCCATGTTTTCTCACAGAAACCAAATTCTGTTCCATTTCTTTTTTCCCTATAATGAGCATGTAGGGAATTTTCTCAATCTCTGCGTCTCTAATTTTTGCACCCAGCTTCTCATCGGACCTGTTGATTACTACTCTTAATTCGTTGTCCTTAAGGGTTTTATAGATATTGTTCGCATACTCTAAGTTTTCTTCAGAAATCGGGAGTACCGCTACTTGTACAGGTGCCAACCAGACGGGAAAGTTTCCACCGTAGTGTTCTATTAAAGTAGCGAAAAACCTTTCCATCGATCCGAATAAAGCTCTATGGATTAAATAGGGCCTTTTGTCTGCGCCATCTTTGTCCCTATACGTTACATCAAATCTTTCTGGCAAATTAAAATCAAATTGTATAGTTGTGCATTGCCAAGAACGGCCGAGTGCATCTTTTATTGTAATGTCAATTTTTGGCCCGTAAAATGCGCCAGCTCCTTCGTCAATTCTATAAGGAATTTCGAGCTCGTTGAGAGCGTTCATCAGTGCTTTAGTTGCTTCCTCCCACATTTCTGGACTTCCAACGCTATCCTTAGGTCTTGTGGAGACAAATACTTCGTAATCTTTAAACCCAAATTTGTTAAGGATAAAGTATGCAAATTTCACTACTTCCTTAATTTCGTCTAAAATTTGGTCGGGTCTTGCGAAGATGTGAGCATCATCCTGAGTAAAGCCTCTGACTCTGAGTAGTCCATGTAAAACACCTGATCTTTCATATCTATATACCGTTCCAAGTTCACAGTACCTAATTGGTAGATCTCTGTAGCTCCTTACCTTTGTTTTGTAAATCATAATGTGAAATGGGCAATTCATAGGCTTTATGTAATATTGGTTGTTGTCCAATTCCATCTGGGGATACATGTTTTCCTTGTAGTAACTCAAGTGGCCTGAAATTTCCCATAATCTTGAACGACCAACATGAGGAGTGTAGACCAGTTGGTAGTCACGCTTTAAGTGCTCTTTTATCCAGAATTCTTCTATTACCCTCCTAATTGCTGCACCCTTAGGGTGCCATAGGACGAGTCCGGGACCAATTTCTTCGTGTATTGAAAAGAGGTCAAGTTCCCTACCCAGCACCCTATGGTCTCTTCTTTTTGCCTCTTCCAATTTGTTTAAGTAATCCTGCAATTGCTCTTCAGTGGGGAATGAAATTCCATAAATTCTCTGCAACTTTGCATTGTTTTCGTCGCCTCTCCAGTAGCTTCCTGAGGAGCTTAACAGTTTTACAGCTTTTACATACGATGTGTTGGGCAAATGGGGGCCACGACAAAGGTCGGCAAAGTTTCCCTGCTTGTAAACAGAAACTATGTCTTCCTGTATTTCGTTGAGAATTTCAATTTTGTAGTCTTCACCAATTTTCTTGAAATACTCAATAGCCTGATCTTTCGGTAGTTCGATACGTTCAATTGGTAGACTTCTCTCAATTATTTCTCGCATTCTGTTCTCTATGTTCTTCAAATCTTCTTCTGTAAAGTTATAACCGTTAGTATCAAAATCGTAGTAAAACCCATTTTCAATAGCTGGGCCGATGGTAACTTTGAAGTCGGGGAAGAGTTCTTTTACTGCTTGTGCCATTATGTGGGAAGTGGTATGCCAGTATGTTTCGCGACCCACTTCAGAATTAAAATCTAAAAGGATAACTTCTTGCTCAATTCCAGTAAGCTTATATGTTAAATCCTTTGGTACGCCATCAACCAATGCTACAATGTAATTCTTATTCTCACCAATAAGCTCAAGGATTGACTTTCCCGCTACTTCTTCTTGCAACAAATTTATAACTTCATTCCCTTTCTTAAGTTTCATATAGTTCTATATATTAACGTTTTTCCCTTGTTTTTCAAAATAGGAGGAACACACCCCCTCCCGATTTACAAATTATTTTATTACAAGCTGAATCATAAACTTTTCGAAGGTGATTAAGAGAGCGAACTGCAGTATCAAAATCACAAGGCCTGTTTTGAACATATCGATAACCTTGAGTTCTCCAGAGCTGTAGACAATGGCATTAGGTGGAGTGCTGATAGGTAGTAACATGGAAGCAGATGCGGAGAGGCCTATGGCAATGACCAGAATAGCCTGGTGTACTGGGTCTAAATTTAGTCCCATAGCAAGAGGGATTATTAGTGCTGCGGTACTGGTATTTGACATAAAGTTCGTGATTATGGCGGTTATACCAGCAAGGAGAGCAAGCTGAGCAGCAAAGGAAAGATTGCTTATTCCAAGGGAGTTTACTATGTATGCCCCGAGGCCGCTTATTTTGAATGCTTCTCCAAGAGAGAGTCCGCCACCCATTAATATTAGTACATCCCAGCTGAGGCTGTTGAAATCGTCCCTTTTTAAAATGCCAAAGGAGAAATAAATCAGAACCGGGACTAAGGCCACAAAAGCAGCGTCCACCTTGTGGAGAGATTCAGTGAGCCATAATAACGCGGTGATAATTGATACGATTATAACTACCTTCACTCTTGGATCGTTTCTTTTTGAGGCATCTGGAGATACGTGCATTTCAACTTTGTCAACCTTGTGGGGAAACAGAAAATATAAAATGACCCACGCCAATACGGTTAATAAAACCACGTAGGGGAAGGCGAAGAAGAACCATTTGGCAAAATTCACGCCGGCACCGGCCTTTTTGAGGTAATCAAGGGCTATAGCATTAGGAGGGGTACCAATTGGTGTTCCCATTCCACCGATGTTAGCTCCAAATGCTATGGCTATTAGTAGAGCCTTTGCGAAATTTTTATCACTTAGTTTCTTCACAACAGGGAGCGTGACAGCGAGCATAAGTGCTGTGACTGCTGTGTTTGACATCCACATGGAGAGGAATCCAGATACTGCAAGAAATGCAAAAAGGGTGATTCCTGGTTTTCCGCCGGTGTTTTCAATGATTTTTTCTGCTACAAGTTCGTCTATTTTGTAGGCTTCAAGCCCCTTAGCAAGCACAAAGCCGCCCAAGAAAAGTAGTATAGTTGTGCTAAAAAACGGAGATAAGAACGCAGAAGGTTTTGCTCCTTCTAATTTGGGTAGTAGCCATAATATTTCAAGCATGAGGATTACAAAAGAAGTCACATAGAGCGGAACTATTTCAAAAATCCATAAAATCGCAGCCACAATGAAGATTATTGCTGTTATCTTCTGGGGAAGAGTCATAGAAGTCATCACAGGCAAACGATACAAGAGTATCGCAATCAACGCAGTTAAAAGAATGCTGAATAACTTTTTCCACGTATTCATTTTTATAACCTCCTATTTAGAGTTTAAAAATGCTTTATAGCCACTGTAAGTCATGAAAACATCAACTTTGGAGGCAATTTCAAAGGGTGAATGCATTGATAGAAGTGGCGGTCCAGCGTCAATAACTTCCATTCCATATTTTGCAAGATATTTAGCCACAGTGCCTCCTCCTCCTTCATCAACTTTCCCAAGTTCAGCTACCTGCCACGCGACATCATTCGCATCAAAGATGTTTACAATTTTTGCAACGAACTCAGCATTTGCATCATTTGTTGAATATTTACCTCCTGAGCCTGTGTATTTAGAAATGGCAATCCCATATCCGAGTTTTGCTGCATTTTTCAGTTCGTGAACCTCTTTCCAGTTTGGATCCACTCCAGCGGTAACATCACCTGAAATAGCCTCACTCTTTGAAAGAACTTCTCTTATCTGTGAATAGCCTTCAATACCATTTTCTTTAAGAATCTTACTTATGACGTTCTCTATTATTAGAGATTGAGCCCCTGTACTTCCATCAGATCCTATTTCTTCTTTGTCAAAGAGAACTACTAAAACATGCTTATTTGGATTTTCTGCGTCTAAAAGAGCCTTTACGGCCGTGTAAGCGCAAACTCTATCATCCTGGCCATATCCGCCAACCATTGACCGGTCAATGCCAACATCTAAAGCTTCTCCCTGAGGAACTATCTCAAGCTCAGCGGAAATGAAATCTTTTTCTTCAATATTGTACTTATCTTTAAGCAGCTGTAAAACATTATGTTTAACCTTTTCTTTGATTTTCTCGTCTTGCGTTTCAAAGGGTATATGTCCGAAAAGAAGATCCAGTTTTTCACCGTGAATCGCTTCGGAAATGTTTTTGTTTGCCTGAACATTTCTTGATAGGTGTGGCAAAATGTCGGTAAAGGTGAAAACAGGGTCTCCAGGTTCATCGCCAATGTTTACTTGGAGAACGGCCCCATCAGGTTTGACTACGACTCCGTGAATTGCCATGGGTTTGGTTACCCATTGGTACTTCTTAATGCCTCCGTAGTAGTGGGTTTCAAGCAACACGAGGTCAGTATCTTCATAAACAGGGTTGGGCTTAATGTCTATCCTTGGGGCATCAATGTGTGCCGCTATTATTCTGAATCCTTCGGTGATCTTTTCGGTGCCTCTTCTGTAGAGTATGAGACTTTTGTTCTTTATGTTATATGTTTTTATGCTTGGTTCGTTCTTAACTAGATTCTCAAAAAATTCTACGACTTCCCTTTCGGTTTTCGCCTTTGACAAGAATTTCCGGTATTCTTCAGCAAAAGTGTGAATTTTCTGATGATCTACCCTGTTCCATGCGTTCTTAAAGTCCATAACTCGCCTCACCTGTAAAATTCAGGTCTTGGAATATTTTCCAATGTTCCATGGGTCAATTCGTGTTTTCTAAGGAGTGATTCCCAATTTTCGTCAACCATTTTCTGAATATATTCTACTTGCGATTCGGTAAGGTGTTTAAATCTGCCCTGAAGTTTAAGGTATTCAGCAACCGGTAATTTTTTAGGGGGTAAGTAGCTCACGGTATAGTGTTTACCATTTTCGACTTCGTAGAGTGGGAAGATCCCCGTTTGTGTTGCAAGGCGTGCAACTTGAATACTTATATCAGAAGGCATTTTCCAACCAGGGGGACAAGGTGCAAGAATATGAATAAACCTAAACCCCTTTATCTCTTTTGCTTTTTTCACTTTTCGCACGAAATCTTCTGGGTAAGCCACATTAACTGTAGCCTGGTAAGGTATTTTATGAGCTGCAAGGATTTCATCAATGTTTTTCTTTGGCTTGTCTTCAGGATGTTTTACGGGTGTAGTTGTAGTCCAGGCACCCCATGGTGTGGCACTGGATCTCTGGATTCCCGTATTCATATAGGCTTCGTTGTCGTAAACGAAATAGATTATATCTTCGTTTCTCTCTGCAGCGCCTGATATTGCTTGAATTCCAATGTCAAAGGTACCCCCATCACCTGCCCAAGCGAAAACTGTGGTATCCTTGAAACCTCTCTTGGTCAAACCCGCTTTTAAACCGGTAGCAGAAATTGCCGCAGTCTCAAAAGCAGTATGAAAAACGGGAATTTTCAATGCATGATAGAGCACATCTCCTGAAATGATTGTCCAGCAACATGCTGGAATAGTTGCAACGGAATTTTCTCCAAGGGCTTTTAAAGCCAACCGCATTGCAAGAGCTCCACCACAGCCCTGACATGCGGCATGTCCACTGTAAAGTAACTCATCCTGTGGAATGTTCCAATTTTTCATAATCATAGTTTAACCCCCTTCCAGACAATTTCTTCCATATCTTCACGTTTTTTCATGTCATGGTAGATATCAATGAAATCTTTAATAGTAATATCTCTGCCACCTAATCCTGCGATGTATCCATGAACCTGTGGCCTCTCTTTGAGCGGATAGAGAGCTGATTTGATTTCCTGGTAGAAAATCCCATGGTAACCAAAAGAAATGTTCCTGTCAAGAACCGCCACTTTTTTTCTACCTTTTAATGCTTCTCTAACTTTATTGAATGGAAATGGCCTTATTACCCTGATCTTTAGAAGTCCAACTTTTTCTCCCTGCTTTCGGAGTTCCTGAATAGCAACCCTGGCGGTGGAAGTTGTAGCACCCACGGTCACGATTACGTACTCTGCATCGTCCATCATATATTCTTCTACAAGGTCGTAGTTTCTCCCGAACATTTCGCCAAAGAGTTTACCTTCTTTTTCAAAAATTTCTACCGCCTTTTCCATTGCTTTTTGCATTTTATAACGGAACTCCATGTATGTATCAGGTGCAGCAAGGGCTCCATATCCAAAAGCCTTTCCGGGTTCTATTGCCACCATAGGTTTATATGGTGGGAGAAATTTATCTACTTTTTCTTGGTCATAGATTTCAACAGGCTCTGAAGTGTGCGAAAGTACGAAGGCATCAAGGATTACCATACATGGAAGGTAAACCTGTTCCGCTACTTTGTATGCGAGAATGATGCTATCAAAGGCTTCTTGGTTTGATTCTACGTATATTTGCATCCAGCCTGTATCTCTCTGGGAAAGGGAGTCGTTTTGATCCGTCCAGATAGACCATGGAGGAGCCATTGCCCTGTTAATGTTCGCCAAAACTATTGGGAGTCTTGCTCCTGCTGCCCAGTGAAGCATTTCGTGCATTAAGGCTAGTCCCTGGGCTGAAGTAGCGGTAAATGCCCTTGCCCCTGCAGCAGATGCTGACACACAGGCGGACATTGCGGAGTGTTCTGATTCCACATTTACGAAAATGGCGTCCAAGATGCCATCTGCTACCATTTCTGAAAGGAGTTCTACCACCTGAGTTTGAGGTGTAATCGGGTAAGCTGAAATTACTTGGACCCTTGAAACCATCGCACCATACGAGACCGCATGATTTCCAGTTAAAACTTTTTTAATGGACATAAAGGTCCTCCTTATTTTTCTGGAATAAGTTCAAGAACGCCTCTTGGGCATTCATTTACGCAAACACCACAACCCTTACAATAATCGTAGTCAAAGGACGGGAAGTTATCTATCCACCTAACTGCATTATCTGGGCAAAATACATAGCAGTTTCCACAAGAGTTGCATGTACCACAAGAGAAACACCTCAAGGCTTCTTTTATCGCTTCTTCTAAGCTTTTTATTTCAGGTATTGCTTTTTCGTGATTGAAATAATCTGTAATAATCTCTTTATAAGAGACAACCCGAGGCAATCTCTCCTCTTGGTATTCTTTACCCTCTTTCTTAGATGTAAGATAAAGGGCAACAGAGAGGCCATTCTTTATACCTCTTGAAATGTCTTGCTCTTCAGCAACAACAAAAATCTTTTCATCCTCAGTTTTACCTACTTTTGTATATACAATGTTTATATTTTGAGCATTAGCGGAGGAGAGGAGAATG
>JASEFR010000029.1:8749-23171 GCA_030019025.1 bacterium | reverse complement strand
TATGTCTGGAGTCACATGCTAAAGGGAGGGTACGTGCAGGGAATGCCTAAGGGGCCTTATGGAAATTACATTTTTGGAACTTTGAATTTTGGATCAACCTATGGTCTTGGTAATTTTGTAGGCGGGACTGGCATTCCAGGAGGTGTAGCTGAACAAATTGATAAGAAGAATGATGATGGTATCTATAACACAGGGTATATTCAGGGGTCCAGGGCTTACACCTCGGATACCCTGACATTATATTGGAAACTGTAAACCTTTTTAAAGGGAGGTGACTTATGAGGCGTAAGGGCTTCACTCTACTGGAACTGGCCATCGTGCTGGTGGTCATAGGGCTCCTCATTGCCCTTGTAATGAGGGGAATGACACTCCAGTCCAGTGCCAAAGTTAAGAGAACCGCTGGCGACATTAGAAATATCCACACTGCGGTGATGGTGTACTACGGTAAGAAAGGGGTATATCCCGGCGACACGGATCAAGATGGCTTTATAGATAATGATGCAGACGCATGGGATTCCCTTGCACATTACAGCATTGCCTTCAAGAAACCGAGCCCATATGGCACAGATTACAAACTGGATACGTTAACTGTGAGTTCAGTTAAGAGGAATGTAGTAAGAGTCAGTGTACCTGATGCTGATGCAAGGACAGAAATCGACAAGTTAATAGATGATGGATTTCCTACTTCAGGAGCTCTAATAACAGTGGGAACAGATACCCTCGTTTACGTAATAGAGTAGATGCTTCTGGGGGCCCTTTAAGGGCCCCCGAGCTCTATGAAAATAGCTGTTTTTAATATAAAACAAGGTTTCAGTGCGAATCTTTATATTTTTAATGAGAACGTTTTAGAAGGTTTATTTTTTATAAGTGGAGAAGAGTTTAAGGCCTCAAAGTTCCCTCAAATGATGAGAGGAGTTGATAAAGTTTACGTCTTATTAGATGACCCTGATGGTTATTATTTGAATCTATTGAAACTTCCAGGTCCGGGCCTTAGAGCCGGTGAGTTAAAAAAGATAATAAACTACGAGCTTGTATCTATTTTGGGAGAAAAGGCGCGCTTTGCCTTTGAGGTCATTGCTACAAAAGAGGATGAAACAGGCATTTCTTCTCTGGTGTTGGTAAACGGTATTAAAGAATCCTACTTTAATGAAATGGTGGAGTATTTAAGAAACTACCGCGATCTCATTGAACTTGTTGTTTCTTACCCTATTTCCTATTATAACTATGACCTTGGTAGAGGAACATTAATATTAGAGCTTTACGAGGATAAGACGAAGATGACCGTTTTAATGGGTGGAGTAGTGATTCTTTATAGAACTCTTCCCGTTGGCTCTCAAACAACGGACACCGAAGGTTTAGTTTTGAGGCTGAGAGACGAGATTGAGCGTATCACCTATTACGTGAGACAGAACTATGACAGAACCTTTGAGGTGAAGAAAATGTATTATTTTACTGAAGATAGGAGTTTTACCAGATTACTAAGCGGGATTAAGATTGAGTCAGAAGCGATAGAATTACCTCTTTATCGAGGGGGTGATCTTGCTCCCTACATAGTTGCACAGAAGAGTCCTAAGGAGTTCATTTTGAATATACTTCCTCCAATTGTGAGTTATAAGGAGATTTCACCTTTTATATATCTGTTTTTACTGCTATCGTTTCTCATTTATTCAGGCTTGTTCTCCTATTCCTATTTTCGCCTCCTTAAATATGAGCGGAGTCTCTCAAAAGCTCTTGAAAACTTAAAAACAGGGGTGTATCAGAATCTCTCTTATATTAGAGAAAATAGGATGTGGATGTTGACCAGTGGTTTGAGTCAGGCCGATGTACCCCTTGGAGATTTCCTTAAGGCGGTTTCTGCAAGTCTCGGAAGGGGGATGCGGTTAACCTATTTGAAGATGGAAAGACAGGCTTCAAGCTTTGCTTTTTCACTTACTATTGATTTTGATAACGTCCCCGATTTTAAAAAGGTGGACCTTTTAAAGTCCTTTACAGAGCGCTTAGGTTCCTACGGAATTTTCCAAAATCTTGTGTATGAGGTTCAATCTCGGGGAGATAAGAGAGAATACCGAGTCAAAGGTGTGATACTGAGGGGGGACAGTTAAAATGTTCAGAAAGCCGGTTTACCTTTTGATTTTTCTTCTAATTTTTGGTGTTTTTTGTTATTTGGAATACAAGCTTATCGAAAGGGAAAGTTTGAAGATTGAGCAAATGGAAAAGGATCTCCTAAACCAGTTTAGAGAGTTTACCACATACAAAAATTATGTTTACCAGTTCAGCCTTCCACCAAGACGAAGTTTTCTCTTTATTGATATGAGAGAATTGGGAGATTACGAAAGAAAGGCCAGTTTTCTTAAAGATTATTTTCAAAGTTCTGCGAAGAACTACGGTCTCAATGCAGAAGCAGAGGTGGGAACCAGCCAGCAGTTTGATTGGATGAATGTTTTGTCCGCAGTAGGAGTGCTGAAGGTTTATAGGGTTAGTATGGAGATTCAAAACTATACCAGCCTGCCAGCCCTTTTGGATTTTTTGAATTTTTTGAGGAATTTTCCTATAATTTTTGAGAGTTTTGAAGCGGGTACAGGAGGGGAAAAAAGGGGATATATAAAATTAACCTTTCATTTTGTTGAAACTTACGAGGAGTGAAGATGAAGGGTAAAAACTTACTTATAGCGTTACTTGTTCTGGCTTTTGTAATAGGGGTAGTTTTAATTATTACCCTGTTTATACCTTCACTTAAGAGGCCTGTGCCCCCGGTCCCTCAGGTGCAAGTTACCGTTCCCGTTGAAACTTCTAAGAGGCAAGAACCTCAGAATAAGCCATACGTTTTTGAAAAAGCCTCTTCCTTATATGACCCTTTCACTTCCAAAGTGCTTGAAAAAACGAAGTTACAGGAGCAGATGGAACTGAGAAATACTGAGATTGAATTGCTAAAACTGGAACTGGAAAAGTTGAGATTAGAAGCCCAGATTGACAGTTTAAGAAAGGGGAAGGGATATTCATCAGTAGGCTTCGGAGGAGTAAAAGCCCTTGCCATTTCTGGGAGTGCGGGGAATTTCAAAGTTCTCCTTGACAACGGTTTTGAAAAACGATGGGTTGGTGAGGGTGGTGTATTTGATGGCCATGTTGTTTTGAATATTGAGTCCGGCTTTGCCACTTTAAGAACACCCTCAGGTAAAATAATAAAAGTTAAACCAGGAGAGTGATATGAATAGGTTGACTTTGTTTTTAGGTTTGATTTTATTTTCTTCTTCGCCAGTTTTTGGAGATGAACCCTCTATTCCGAAGGTTGAAGTAGATCAAACGAAGGCCTCCTTATTAAAAAAGATCAGCATACAGGGGAAATCAATTCCCATATCATCTATTATGGAGCTGGTTTCGGAAGAGACAAACCTTGGCTACTACTTGGATCCCGGTATTTCAAGTTTGGTGGTGGCCGATTTGAATTTCAAGGATGCCACGATCAAGGAACTTCTTGATTTTTTGGAAACCAACTATGACCTCGTTTATAGAATTGAAGGGAATAAAATTCTCCTGAAAAATTACGATACCTGGACCTTTGAGATATCCTTTCCTGCAAGGTCAAACAAATCTTCTATTACCATTGGCGGAAGTGTAATTCCCATGGGAGAACTAACGGGCGGTGCACAAATAAGGAGTGAGTTCAGCGGGGGTCAGTCTGACCTATACACTGCAATAGAGAGTGATGTAAAAGCTCTCTTATCTCCTGCTGGAAAGTTTTCTTTGAACAGGAACTCAGGAGTTTTGCTGGTTTCAGATAGCGCCTCTGCTTTGAAAAGAGTTAAACATTACATTGAAAAGGTTCGGGAATCTAAAGACAGGAAGGTTCGTATAGAAGTAAAAATAGTTGAAGTTTCCCTTGATAACACTAATTCCTATGGGATTGATTGGAGTTTTGTGAAGAATTTTTCTGCGAATTCTACCAGTTTTAGCTTTAAACTCGATCAGAATACCGCCTTAACCCAGCAAGTATTCAGTATTGATCTAAAAGGTGGCGGCTTTACCTCATTTTTGAACTTTTTATCCACTTATGGCAAGGTGAACCTTCTTTCTCAGCCTTCCATAGTGCTCATGAATGGGGAAAATGCCCTTCTCTCTGTTGGGCGTCTTTTAACCTATTGGGAACTTACTGCTCAAGCCGCTGGCGCTCAGGTGGGTACGCCTGTAGTTTACCCAGTTCAGAAGAACATTCTTAAGGGGCTTTTGTTTTCTGTTACCCCTTTCATAAGCTCTGACAGTTCTGTGACGATGGAGATAACTCCGGTACTTGCTGATGTTTCCAAATGGGAAACCTACCAGTGGCAGGGACAGACTCTTGAGGCGCCCTCGGTCGATATCAGGGAGGCTCATACAATGCTCAAAATAAGATCAGGTGAAACTATCATTCTCGGTGGACTAATTTCCAACAAAGAAAATAAGGTAGAAAGGGGAATTCCCATTCTATCAAGAGTTCCCGTCATTGGAAATCTATTCAAGAAACAGGAGAAGGTAATAGAAAGGACTGAACTTGTAATTTTTATTACACCGCAAATTGAATGAAATCTCAGGAACTGATTTTATTAAACGAAACCATTTTGGACTTTTTTGGCATGAGGGTGAACCCCTTTACCAATACACCAAACCTCGAATTTCATTATGAGTCCAGATCCTTTCAAGAAGGTTATTCCGCTATCTACTATGTGATAAGCAGAAGACTGGGCTTTGGAATGGTTACCGGTGAGGTGGGCACAGGTAAAACCCAGCTTCTAAGGTATTTTTTAAAGAATTCTCCCTTCCGTATGGTTTCTGCCGTTGTTTTAAATCCTCTTGTAAGGCCGAGGGATTTATTAAAACTAATACTTACCGATTTCGGAGTCAAAGAAGCTCTGAAAGTAAGGCAAATTAGTGTTTTAATAAGTCTTCTTTACGATTTCACATTGAAGATGGCGGAGGAGGGCGAAAGGGTCGTAATCTTTATTGACGAGGCCCAGGATCTACCTATTGATACAATGGAGTCACTCAGACTCATTTCCAACTTTGAAACGGAGGATTCAAAACTCATTGATATAATCCTTGTAGGGCAACCGGAGCTGGAGGAGAAGTTAAAGAGGTATGATTTGAGACAGCTCAACCAGAGGATTTGGATAAGATTAAGACTCAGACCACTGGATTTAGATGAGATAGAACCTTACCTTGTTGCGCGCTTTGAGAAATCGGGGGCGGGAAGAATTTTTGATAATTTTATCATAGGAGAGGTTTATAACTTTTCAAAGGGAATTCCCAGGTTAATTAATGCTCTGATGGAAAGGGCTTTACTATCAGCCTTTGTTGATGATAGCAAAATCATAAGGCCGAGACATATCAAAAGGGCAATAGAGAGTTTGATGGGTGAAGGATAATGAGCCTCATTCACGAAGCACTGGAAAAAGCCAGAAAAAGCACGAGCAATGTGGAAGCTAAAAAAGTTAAAGAGAAAAAAACTCAAAGAGTTAGGCCTATTTTGTTTTTAATGGTTTTCATAATATTGACATGGGCAGTAACGATGGCAGTTTTGTTAAAAACGGGTTCGGATATTGAAAAGGGGAGATTTGTTGGTAAAAGGATGACTCTTTCAACGTCAGATGCTTCTGAAGATTCGACCTATAATGCCTTAATAGTTGATTCTCTTAGGTCAAATAGAGAGGATGTGCGTGATACTTCAACGTGGTTTGATTCCGCCAGGTTTTTTGAAAGTTTTAATGGGGCTCTCTCTTCTGGAAACACTGAGCTTTTGAGGGATCTCACCCTTAATAATCTCAACCTTTTGTCTTCTGCTGATTTTCAAAAGGTTCTTAAGATTTTCATGACCCTTGACGATTACAAGGTTGTTAAGGAAATATCCGCCAAAGCTGACAAATCGGGAAAACTTAATGCCAATCTTCTATTGGAACTTGCAAAGTATTTTGAAATGAAGGATCAAATTGCTTCAGCCTACTATTATAGAAGGTCTTATTTTGCAGGAAACGCCGATCCCATTCTCCTTGCAAAGGCTGGCTCACTTTACGATAAAGAGGGGCTAAGAGATAGTGCGGTTAAGTACTACCGCATTTATTTGAATCTTGCAGATACAGGAGAGCTATTCTTTAATATAAAGAGGAGGTTGGATTATCTTGCTAATAGAGAGAGGTAAAAGAGCATTAAAACTTGGTGAAATTTTGCTCAACTATGGTTTTTTAACGGAAACAGAACTTAAGCTTGCCTTGGAAGAACAGGCGAGAACGGGAGAAAAGCTGGGTGAGATATTGCTAAGGCTTGGACTTGTAACGGAAGAGGAAATCTCTTATGCCATCGCTCACCAGGCTGGGGTTGAATTCGTAAATCTTGAAGAGGTTATAATAAATCCTGCTGTGCTAAAGTTGGTCCCATATAAAGTTGCAAGGGAAAACAAAGTTGTTCCCATAGATACTGATGGCAAGTCCATTACAATTGCAATTCAAGATCCTTTTAATTTCAAAGCCATAGATACCATTGAGCAGATTACCGGGCTTAGAGTTATTGTTAAAGTGGCAAGAGAAGAGCAGATTCTAAAAGCTATTGAGAACCTTTATGGTCTTCATGTAAGCTCTGATGAGGATTTCGAGGCCAATATAAGAGAAGCGATCAGGATACAACAGCTTGGTGCGGAAGTTGCCCCCATTGCAAACATTGTGAACCTGATTGTTTTGAAGGGAATACAACTTGATGCAACAGATATACACATTGAGCCATCTGACAAGGTTACAAGAATAAGGTACCGTGTTGACGGGGTTTTGCATCCGATTTACACAATCCCACGACGGCTTCATCCATCCATTGTAACGAGAATTAAAATTATGTCAAATCTGGACATTGGAGAGCAGAGAATTCCACAGGATGGAGGTTTCAACTTCCAGCTGGGTATGAAGAATATAAACATAAGAGTTTCGACTTATCCCACTCCTTACGGGGAAAGTGTTGTGCTTAGGATCCTGGAAAGGACAAATATTATACTTGGCCTTGAAAAACTTGGCCTGTCCGAGGAAAAACTCACAAGGATTAGAAATTTGATACGCAAACCCTTTGGCATAATCATCGTTTGTGGTCCAACGGGGTCAGGGAAAACCACGACTTTAAATTCCATTTTGTTGGAGCTAAACTCTCTTGAGAAGAACATTATGACCATAGAAGACCCAATTGAGTACAGATTACCGCTCATAAAGCAGTCTCAGGTTAATGAGAAAGCAGGATTCACCTTTGCAAGTGCTCTGAGAAGTATTCTCAGACATGACCCTGATGTAATCCTTGTGGGTGAGATGAGGGATCGTGAAACCGCAGAACTGGCTTTTCAGGCTTCTTTGACAGGTCATCTTGTTTTAACCACTATTCATGCCAATACAGCACTTCAGGCAATCCCCAGGCTTCTAAATCTTGGTGTTGACCCTTATATAATGTCCGTTGGGCTTATTGCCATTGTGGGGCAGAGGTTGGTGAGAAGGGTTTGTGAAAATTGTAAGGAGCAACGGCCCGTCGATATTGATTTAGTTAAGAAGTTTGGCCTTGAGAAGTATATTACAGAAGGTGAGATGGAGTATGCTGGAAAGGGGTGTTCCAGTTGTTTCCACACTACTTACCGTGGTAGAACGGGTATTTTTGAGATTCTGGAAATAACTGAGGATGTTAGGGAATTGATACAGCGCGGGGCTCCCCTTCACGAGATTGAAAGTGCTGTGAAATACGAAACGATGCTTGAGGATGGAACCCGTAAGGTTAAGCAAGGGATAACAAATCTTAGTGAAGTTTTGAGAGTTATAGGTTAATTTATATGGAGTTTGTTTATATAGGATTGAATCAAAGGGGAGAGAGAGTAAAAGGCTATATTGATGCAGAGGATGAGGTGGTCGCGGTTAAAATCTTGAAAGAGCAGGGGCTTACTCCCTTGCAAGTAAAGAAGTCTTCTTTATTCTCTCTAAAACCAAAGTACAGGGTAAAGCGAAAAGAACTGATTCTCTTCACGATGCAACTTCACTCCGTCATTAGTTCCGGCGTGCCAATCACCATAGGCCTTGAAAGCTTGAGAGACGAGGCGGTTAGCAAGGATTTGAAGAAGGTCATTGAGGAGATTCGTCTTGCCCTTCTTCAAGGAAGCTCTTTATATGAAGCCTTTTCGCGGTTTAAGACGATTTTTCCACCCTACTATCTTGGGGCTTTAAAAGTCGGTGAGGAGAGCGGTACTCTTCCTAAAACCCTTGAAAGGATAGTTAATGTGATGCAAAGGGAAGAAGAGCAAAAGGATAAGACCATCAAAGCATTGATATATCCTGCCTTTGCTGTTACAACGATAACCTTTGCAGCCATTTTTTACCTTTTTTACGTTCTTCCGAGAGTGATTGAGCTGGTTAAAGGGCTCGGTACCAGTTTGCCCTTTATTACTGTTATAGTGATCGGTATAGTGGGTTTTCTCAAAAGGTTTATTTTTCTCCTGGTAATTTTAATTGTAGGGTTGATAATTGCCTTAATGTTACTTTACAAACGTAAGTCAACGAGAGTTATTATTGAAAAGTTACTTGTGGAAAAACTTGGCCTTTTGTCTGATATCCTCAAGAAGTCTTTCTATGCCCACTTTACGACATTCCTTTCCCTAATGTTAGAGGCTGGTGTGGATATGAGTACTTCCCTTGAGCTTTTAACTTTCAGCACCGGGAACCTTTATTTAGTGGGTCTTATTGAAAGATTGAGGACTCTTGTCATTTCTGGTCAGAGACTGGGCGAAGCGGTTAGAAACCTTGGCTTTTCACCTCTGTTTTGTTCTATGGTGGCCATAGGTGAGGAAACGGGGACCCTACCGAGACAACTTGATAGTCTTTCTTTCTACTACGAATCAGAGCTTACACGGACAGTTGAAAGGCTCCAAGCCATTTTGGAGCCTATTCTTATTATCTTTATTGGGGTATTTGCAGCTCTGATATTCGTTTCTGTACTCCTGCCAATTTATCAGACGATTGGAAGTATAAGGTAGTGCTTTAATCCAGGTCAGTTGTAAAAACCGGAACGCCGGTAGTTATTGTGTCCACAGTAATGGATAC
Source organism: bacterium (assembly GCA_030019025.1). NCBI lineage: Bacteria > bacterium. The sequence continues at coordinate 14,094 of JASEFR010000029.1, read as the reverse complement.
TTTACAATTTCCATTTTTATCGTATTTTAGCGGGTTAAGGGTATTGGTACTTATTGTATTAAATGTATTTTGGGTAGAGATCAAAATGTATTCATCTGGGCTTAGATTGGGCAGTGTTGTGGTGTTTCCGTTTGGAATAGTTGAATAAGTAGAGGAGGATTTTGTCGGAAAGACGTATATACGTGATCCGCTGGTATTACTTATTGTTACCTCATATGATGTGCAGGATGTTATTAATCCTATAAGTTCGTTCTGGGATACAGAAATTAAAATATCGTCAAAATCACCGGTTCCAGAAGATTGAAATCTTTTATCATCAGGCATCGCATTTTCTCCGTCAAATTTACCATTAGTGCCAGCAGAAATAATTACCGCTCCGATGTCCCCTATTGGTAATCCGTCGACATAGATAGAATCTCCATCTGAGGTTGTATCGGCAAAGTAGCGATAAGGGATACCACTTACTGGATCAAGGGTGAATTTTCCTGGAATCTGGAGTGCGGGTTGTGGAAGTCCGTAGCTTGCTGTATGCCCAGGAAGGGTGTTTTTCTCGTTGAAATATACGATGAGCCTTGTTTTATACGTTTCCATCTCTTTTCTTGCCATTTCAATTTTTTTTGTTTTGTTTGTTGACATTAAAAGGGGTAGTGAAATTCCAGCAATTATGCCAAGAATAATTAAGGCAATCGAGATTTCTATAAGAGTAAAACCCTTTCTCACTGAGAAAGATCTCCTGTTATGAGTGGTGGGGATTGCACTCCACTAAAGTTTGAATAAATTACGACGTTCTCCATACAATCACTTCCTTCGTTGAACGAAGTGATGTTGAAGAATTGTGTCCTTTGATCTCTGAAATTTTTATCTGTACTTATTTGAACACACGTGTATGGCGGTAAGTTTGAGAGGGTTATGGAGCTACCGGGCGTTAGGGTAGCATAGGGCGATGGATTTATTACATCTGATATCGTTCTCATATAGTAGGTAATTCCATTTACATCCTTGTTACTCAATATAAGTGTGTATGTTTCACAATATTGCGATGAAAGGACTCGAGGTCCTCCTTTTAAATCCAGTTCACAAACATAGTAGAGAATGTCATCAAAGTCTCCCGTTCCTGAAGATTCAAACCTTCCATCATCTGGCGTTGCGTTTTCACCGTCAAAATTTCCATTAGGGCCTGCACTTATGATCACCGCTGAAATATCTCCCATAGGGACCCCGTCTATGTATATAGTATCAGTGGAACCAGCAGTTGTATCGGCAAAATAGATGTATGGAATACCTTTTATAGGATCCTTACTGTATTGATCAGGGATACCGATAGTCGAGGTTGGGAGGCTATAAGTTGCATCGTGAGAGGGGAGTTTCCCATTTATTTTGTAGTAAGAAATTATTATCTCTCTTATGTTTGAGAGCTCGCTCATTGCTTGTCCTACTTTCTGTGCCCTGTTTACATTCAGTGCCACCGGAATAGCAACCGCAGTGAGAATTCCCATAACCACCAAAGCAACAGAAATTTCAATTAGGCTGAACCCTTTCCTAAAACTTAAGGTAAGAGACATTGGAGATTCTCCTGTATCGGCCGGTATCCAAGTTTCCGTCGTCTATCTTTGAATCTATAAGGGAATCGGCATTCGGGGGAATTTTATCAGAGTAGATGTAATTTCCACTATCTGCACTGGGAAAGTTTCTCCACAGGATGGTAAAAGTACCGCCAAAGGGATTCTCAACTTTTACATCAAAACCGTTCGCCCTCAAAATAGGAATGGCGTCACTTTCAACTTTACCATCACCATCGCCATCACCAGGGTATCTCCTATAGGTGTTAAAATAGTTTTCTATTGCATACAGATTGATCCTGTAGCATTCAACCGTAGCGTTGACCTTTGCTGTATAACCTGTCTGTGTGCCGCGTACCACAATTCCAATAAGGATACCTATGAGAATGAGTACTATAGCTAATTCGAGAAGAGTAAAGGCACTTCTATTTTTTTTAATTCCAGCTTTCATTTATCCTCTTTTTCAAATTATATTTTTTCATCTTGGCGATGAGGCTTGTTCGTGAAATCCCGAGCATTTTTGCTGCCTTTGTCTCATTCCAGTTGCAGCTTAAAAGTGCGTCAATGAGAATATTTTTCTCGTAGTTTTCTACAAGTTCATCAAGGGAGAAGTTGTGCGATTCCATGGCTGTTATTTTAGGGGATAGTTTATCCACCGTTATGTAACCTCCGTCTTCTGTGAAGGCAATCATCCTTTCAACTTCTTTTTCCAGTTCTCTTATATTGCCTGGCCAATCGTAAGATTTGAGGAGGTCGTAAACCGCTGGAGTAATCCCTTTGATGATTTTGCCTTCCTCTATAGAATATTTTTTGATAAAATAGTTTACAAGCTCTGGAATGTCTTCTTTTCTTTCTCTAAGAGGTGCTAAATTTATTACCATACCCGAAATACGGTAATAAAGGTCTTTTCTGAAATTTCCTTTCTTAACTTCTTCTTCAAGATCAATATTGGATGCGGAAATTATCCTGACATCTATAGGGATAAGTTCCGTTCCCCCAACTCTTCTTATAGTTTTTTCTTCGATAGCTCTCAGCAATTTTGCTTGCATCCCAGGTGAAGTAGCCTCAATTTCATCAAGAAACACAGTGCCACCAGATGCGGACTCAAAAAGTCCTATTTTTCGTGAAGTGGCGCCTGTAAAGGCACCCTTTTCATAACCAAAAAGTTCTGATTCCAGAAGGGTTTCGGTTATGGAGGCGCAATCAATAATTACAAAAGGTTTACTTCTTCTTGCACTTAATTCATGAATTTTTCTTGCGACAAGTTCCTTACCCGTTCCAGTTTCTCCAAGGATGAGAACGGTCATATCGGTCTGGGAAGCGATAACAATCTCCTCTTTTACTTTTGCCATTTTACTTGAATTACCTACAATTTCAATGGTAAAGAAATTTTCTTGCGATTGTGCTTTTTTCCCACTGTTGGTCAATTGAAGCAAGGCATTTAGTATTAATTCATCATGTTCCAAGATATTAAACTCTTCTGAGTTAACGTAACCAATGGAAAATTTACATTTTATAACAGTGTGGTTTATACGAAAGGACTCAAAGTTTAATGCGGAACTAAGTCTATCCGTGAAGGTTTTAGTGCCTTCTGCAGTAGTATGTGGCATTAGGATTGCCAGTTTGTCCACGTCAAATCTACAAAGAATGTCACTTTTTCTTTTCAGTTTTGTTATGAATCGGGCAATATCTCTTAAGAGCGCATCGAAGGAATCCTCAGGTAAATTTCTAGAAATTTCTTCAAAGTTGTCAACCCTTATTATTATTAATGAGAAATCTTCTTTGTAGCGAATTTTCCGCTGAATCTGTTCATCAATTCGGTCAAGTAGATATTTCTTTCCAGGTAGGCCTGTACCGGGATCCACGAAATGGTAGTCGAGAAGGGTAAGCAACTCGGTTATTTTTGAAAATGTTTCTGACGCCTTTTCCAGGAAGGCCGATTCGGAACCGTCGTTTTCTGCAACAAAAATGTATCCATAAGCTCCGAGTTTACCTTTTAATGGATAAATCTTGTATTTATTGATCTTAAAAGGATTTGAAGAAGGTGAAAGATTAATCTCCTGGATGAGTGCATTTAATTCCGCTTCATTTACTCCTTTGGAAATAATTTGCAGAGGCTTGCCCGTGGGTTTTGTTAGCACAACTCCATATTTGATATCTTGGAAAACTTCTGAGATAATTTGAAAAACAAATTCAAAAAGCTCTGAAAGAACCTGCAAATATGTTGATTCTTCTGCTTTCAGCTTTTCAAGCATGTATATTCTAAATATAACACTTTTTTGAGGAAAAATCAATATTTGATTGAATAAGCGGTAAAATTTATAATTTTGCAACAAGGGAGGTTTTATGCTTAAGAGAACTCCGCTTTTTGATGAGCATGTAAAACTCGGTGCAAAGATGGTGCCTTTCGGTGGGTTTGAAATGCCCCTGCAGTACACTTCAATTATTGAGGAGCACCGTTGGGTTAGGCAGAGCGCGGGTATCTTTGATGTTTCCCACATGGGCGAAATTATAATAAAAGGGCCAGATGCCCTTGAATTTGTATCGTACATCACGTCCAATGATCCCTCAAAACTGGAGTTAATGGAAATTCAATACTCTTCCTTTCCCACTGAGGAAGGAACCATAGTGGATGACCTACTGGTGTACAGGCTTGAAGACCATTTCATGCTCGTAGTAAATGCCTCTAATATAGAGAAAGATTACAATTGGATTTTGAGTCACAAAAAGGGGAATGTTGAAATTATTAATATCTCATATGAAGTTGGTGAAATTGCCTTTCAGGGACCTAAGGCTGAGCAAGTGCTTCAAAGAATTGTTGAAGAAGATCTTTCGAAAATTAAGTATTACTGGGCAGCCCGAGTCAAAATTCTGGGTAAAGAAGTTCTAATATCCAGAACAGGTTACACCGGTGAAGATGGATTTGAAATTTACACCGATAATAAACACGTGGTGGAGATATTTAGGAAGCTCCTTGAATTTCCCGAGGTTAAGCCTGTAGGTCTTGGGGCAAGGGATTCATTGAGGTTAGAGATGGGATACTGTCTTTACGGAAACGACATTGACGAAACGACTAATTTGATAGAGGCTGGTCTTAAATGGATTACCAAATTGGAAAAGCCAGATTTTATTGGCAAAGACGCTCTTATAGAGATTGAGCAAAAAGGTATTACACGAAAAAGGGTTGGTTTTGTAATTAAAGAGGGTGGGGGTATTCCAAGACATGGTTATAAGATATATGATGAGACTGGAAATGAAATCGGCTTCGTAACCAGCGGTAACCTTGCTCCTTCGCTAAATATACCCATTGGTATGGGTTATGTTTTAAAGGATTTTGCTAAGGCTGGAACTGAGATTTTTGTTGAGATTAGAGGTAAAAGAGTTCCTGGCGAGATTGTTAAATTGCCTTTCTACAAAGAAGGGAGTGTAAAAAAGGCTTAAATTGATTGTCTGAGGTCTTTTGTTTATAATATTCCCAAAAATTGGGAGGTTTCAATGAGGAAACAAGATATAGTAGATGAAATTTACCAGCAAACAGGCTTACCTAAGAAGGATATACAACTGGTCGTGAACATGTTCTTGGATACTGTTAAAAAGGCTTTCTTCAGGGGTGATAGAGTTGAATTAAGGGGATTTGGCGTTTTCGAGGTAAAGCATAGAAAGAGCAGGGTCGGAAGAAACCCTAAGACAAAGGAAGTAATTAAAATTCCTGCAAGGAAAGTTGTAACTTTTAAACCGTCAAAACTGGTTAAGGGATTGAAGGAGGAAGAATAATGCCTTGCGGTA
>JASEFR010000029.1:0-8739 GCA_030019025.1 bacterium | reverse complement strand
GGTAGAAAAAGAAAGAGAAAAAAGATTAAAAAGCATAAACTAAAAAAGAGAAGGAAAAGAGACAGGCATAAAAAGAAATAATGAAGATATTGATCCTATCGGATACGCACATTCCACATAGGGCTAAGCAGTTACCAAAAGAGGTTACAGATGAGATTCTGACTTGTGATGCGATAATACACGCTGGGGACTTTACATCTCTTAGTTTTTATCAGGATCTACAGCTATTGAAGAAACCATTTTATGCAGTTAGAGGCAATATGGATGATGACGAACTTTATTCTTTACTTCACGAAACGCTCGTTTTTTCGTTAGAGGGGTTGAATATCGGACTTTATCATGGAATTGGTGCTCCGTGGGGAATTGAGAAAAAAGTGCTGGAAAAATTTAAAGAAGCAGCGGATCTGAATCTAATAATTTTTGGACATTCGCATAAACCAATGAAAAAAGAAGAGAATGGTATAATTCTGTTTAACCCGGGTTCGCCGACGGATACCATATTCGCACCAAGACGTTCCTATGGTATATTGGAAGTAAAAGAGGGCAAGATTTTAAGGTTAGATCATGTGTTTTTGTAATGCGCCCGTAGCTCAACTGGATAGAGCGTTGGCCTCCGGAGCCAAAGGTTGGGGGTTCAAGTCCCCCCGGGTGCATGGTTTTGATATTTGAAAAACTTTGAAGATTACAGATCTTATTTTCCCATAACTGAAAATTACATCTACTTTAATCATGCCAGCACAGCCCCTCTCAATACATATTCTTTGAAAAAAACTGAGAAGTATCTGAGAATTCTTCAAAACGAGGGTGAAGTGGGCTGGGATTTGCTCCAGGAGATTTCAGAGAATACAAGGGGTTATGTGGCTGAACTTCTGAAAGTTAGGCCCTTTGAAATTGCCTTTGTTCAAAATACATCAATGGGTATTAATTTGCTAATAGAATCAATTAATTGGAAACCTAATGATGAAGTTGTTCTGGTGGGTTATTTTCCTGCCCTTCTCTATCCTTTCAGGTATAATAGATACGGGATTAAAGTGATAGAGGTAAATGAAGATAAGTTTGAAGAAGCGATCGGGCCACGGACAAAGTTGGTTGCGGTAGAATGGATTGATTATTTTTCAGGAAAAAGGTTTGATCTTGAGAAGCTCTGTAGATTGAAAAATAAATATAATTTTTTTATCCTTGTTGACGCGATTCAAGGGTTGGGAGCTGTTCCCCTTTACCCAAAGGAGTTTTCAATAGATTTTTTAGTTGCCGGTGCTTCGAAATGGCTTTTAGGGCCACAGGGGGTTGGAATATTATACGTGGATCAGGATAGCTTTCACAAACTTTCTAAGGGTTTTATTGGATGGCTTTCCTGTCCATGGGGTGGTTTTTCCGATTTTTCCGATTTACCTGACCCTTATGACGATGCGAGAATTTTTGAAACCGGTACCAGAAACTACTGGGGGCTTTCATATTTATGTGGAAACTTAGAGATGATATTGGAGATTGGTGTGGAAAGGATTTACCAGCGTTTAAAGAAATTCCTTGATATTTTATTTGAGGAGTTAACTTTTGCAGAAATTTTAACTCCATCAGATAATGCAAGGCGCGGGAGTATATTTACCTTCAGATTATTTAATATACCTTCAGCGGAACTTTATCTTACCCTCACAGAAGAAGATATTAAAACATCTTTGCGCAATGGGTTTATAAGGGTTTCCCCTCATTTTTATAACACTGAGGAAGAAATCAGGATCCTTGTGAGTCTTTTAAAAAGGGTAAAAGAAAATGGAAAGGGTTAGCTTTTATAAGGCTGATATAACAGAACTTGAGAAAAATTTGGTAGAAAATGTGCTTGAGTCAAAGATTTTGACCGCGGGGCCATTCATATGGAGGTTTCAAGAAGAGGTGCGTAAATATTTAAAGGCTCGTTATTTCCTTGCAACGTCCAGTGGCTTTTCGGCTTTGCACATAGCCATTAGGGTTTTAGGATGGGGGGTGGGCGACGAGGTTATACTATCACCACTTGTTCATGTTGGTGTACCTAATACCCTTTGTTCTGAAGGTGTTGGGATTCAGCCAGTGGATGTTGAAAAGGACCGACTCACTCTTGACCCTGAAAAGGTTAGAGAATTTATTGCAAAAAACTATGAGCCAAAGAATGGCAAGTTAAAAAATAAGTTAACGGGAAAGGTTTTAAGAGGGATTATCCTGTATCACCTTTATGGCATTCCATGCAACATTAAAGAATTTTTGAAACTTAAGGAAGAGTTTGAGTTGGAACTCCTTGAAGTTTGCTGGGAAAGCTTCGGAAGTTCTTTTAAGTTTTCAGATGGAGATGTCCTTACTGGCGTGGTAGGAGATGTTGGTGTTTTTAGCTTTGCAAGATATGGTGCGATTAATGTAGGGGAAGGTGGTGGTGTTGCTTTTAAGAGTGAGAAGCATTACAAAATGGGTGAAAGTCTTCGCTATTATGGAGTACCTATCGAGTATGTGAAATATCAACCGATTTTGAGTGGGTATAATTACAATCTGGACGAGGTTTCCAGTGCCATTGGGCTTGGACAGATGATGAGGGTTTCTGAAATCTTGAGTAAGAGAGAAAGGGTTTACGAGTTTTACAGGAAGGAATTCAAGGGAGTGGAGGAGGTAAAAATTGTGGAGGCGCCTATTGATTCAGAGGTTTCCTGGTACAGTATCGTTGTTATTCTACCTGAGAAAGTGGATAGAGATGGCATCATTAAGCGTTTAATGGAGGCAGGTATACCTTCCAAAGTGTTTTATCCATTATTTACTGACCTTATGCTCTACTGTGAAAACTGTAAAGTTATCGAACCCTCTGAATTGCATGTCGCAAAGAGTATTGCAAAACGTTTATTGTCCTTGCCCTTTTATGGAGATCTTGCGGAGAGCGAAGTTTCTTATGTGGTGGATTCTCTGCAAGAGGCCTTAACTGCTAAATGAAAGAAATCCTATACTTTTTGCTACTCATTCTTTCTATTAATCTCGATTGTTTTGCATCATCGGTAACGGAAGGTTTCCTTATAAAATCGCGAAATTTTAGAAAATTTTTTCAGATTGGCTTAGCTTTTGGGACTGTCCAAGCTCTATTTTTCCTTGTTGGTTTTTTAAGTGGAAAAGTTTCAGCTACTTGGATTGCTTCCTTTGACCACTGGGTTGCTTTTATAATACTGCTTGCAATAGGTGTTCATATGATAATTGAAGAATTTCAGCGAGAAAAGGAAAAAGAGGGGTTTTCCGACGACTTTAAGACTTTAATTGGCGTAGCTATGGCTGTAAGCATAGATGCTCTTGCAATTGGGCTTGTAACTTCCATTCTCTTCAAGGCTCTTGTCATGTTTGCTTTACTTGTTTTTCTCCTCACCTTTATTATAAGCTTTACGGGGGTTGCACTTGGGGCAAGATTTTCAAGACTTGCAAGTAAAATAAAGTATTCTCAGGCAATAGGAGGAGTTATTTTAATTTTAATTGGCCTAAGGATTCTTCTTGAACACCTTGGTGTTATTTGATTTACATCCTGTCGTCAAGGTATTTTCCAGTGTCAATGTGATTGAATTCAGGCAGATGTAGTTGAAAAAGATTTTTGATATCGTCTCTTGACCAATTTTTATTCTCCAGCAACCTTTTCAGCCCTTCAATTATTTGGGATGATTTAGTATACGCTTGTGTATCTTCCGGAAGTACGACTATAAGGTTTTCAAATCTTTTACTGTCTATCTTTTCAGTCGCCGAATAGAGCTCTTCTATTTCCTTTTCTCCCGTCGTATCTGGTGGTGATAGGTAGACAGGCCACATCTTTGCTTTTACTAATTCACTAAGTCTGAATTTTGCTTCCCTTTCGTCTTCTGTGAAGAATGGTTCAAATCCATAATGGGAGAGGAGATTTACAGCAATATCAACGAGAGTAACAGGTTTAAGTTTTTCCAGTTTCATGGTAAAAATCTCACCAGAATTTGCAAAGAGTGTAGTGAAAATGCACAGGAAAGCAGATTCCTCGAGGGTGATAAAATATCTCTTTATTTTGCGGGGGACAGAAATGGGCTGATTTTTTTCAATCCTTTTCAAGAAACTCCACAGAAGGCTTCCTTCGGAGAATGCAACGTTGACAAAGCGGGCAGATGATACGTGTAGATCGTCTTTTTTTGAAATAAGTAATAGTTCCATTACTCTCTTTGAGGCTCCCATTAAACTGGCAGGCTTTACTGCCTTATCGGTGGAGACTGAGAAGAATCGCCTGATACCTTTTTGAAGCAGAAGTTCCATTAGAAGTTCGACATTAAGGATGTTTACTCTTATCATTCTCATAAGCGTGTATGGATCTTTTTCACTACGCACGTGTTTTAGCGCAGAAAGGTTGAGAACAAAATCGTATGGGGATTGGTTCATAAAGAAGTGATGAAATTCAGTTGAACCCACATCGAGAACGTAGGTTTTGAGTTCTCCCCCAAAATTGACGTTAGAACTTCTTATTTCCCTTACAAGCTCAGCAAGGTTGTTTTCATTTATATCGACTACATGTATTTTCTTTGCTTTCAATTGAACTAACTCTTTTACCACGCTCCTGCCAATACTTCCTCCCCCACCGATTATCATAAAGGAAGCTTTTTCTACTTCCTTCGAAATTGAATTTTTATATTTGGATCGTTCTTCATCAAAAAGAGGATTCTCTCTTTCAATAATTTTTAAAGTATCGAAGTCATGAAACATTTTTTATTTCTCGAAGTTTTTTTATAAATCGTTTGACAGCATCTCTCCAATCTGGCATGATGAAACCGGTTTCCTCAGTAAACTTTGAAGTGTCAAGTGCTGTAAAAAGTGGTCTTTTTGCAAGTGAAGGGAAATCTTCAGTCTTTGCAGGAAGTAGCTCGCCTTCCCATCCCCAGTTTTTGAGAATCGCTTCCGCCCATTCGTACCTTGAACAATAGCCACTATTAGCCACATGGTATAAACCGAATTTACCTTTTAAAATCAGTTCTATGATGCCTTTTGCGGAGTCAATGGTGTATGTGGGAGAATTGACTTGATCTGTTGCCACCTTTATGACTTTATTTTGCGACGCCATTTCAATTAACTTAAGCGGAAAGTTTGTCTTTCCGAATCCGAAAACCCAACTTACTCTTATGAGAAAGTATCTCTTTGCAATCTCTTGAACAAAGATTTCACCTTGCAATTTACTTTTTCCATATGTATTTATCGGATTTGGGAGATCTATTGTAGTATATGGAGCCCCTTTCTTGCCGTCAAAAACGTAATCTGTGCTGAAATGAACCAATATTGAAGAATATTTGTTAGCAAGTTCTGCAAGATTTTTTACGGCAAAAGCATTTACTTGGAAGGCTATTTCGGGTTCCTCTTCGGCCTTATCTACCTTGTTGTAAGCGGTGGCATTGATAATTACGTCAGGTTTAAAAACCCTTATGGTTTCTTCAACTTTAACATAATCGGTAATGTCGATCTCTTCATGAGAAAATCCAGAAACCTCAAAGTTTCTTTCCATTAGATTTTTTATAAGTTCTTTTCCCAGCTGTCCCTTTGAGCCAAAGACAAGGAATTTCATTTTTCGTAATAATAAAAGTCTATATCCGCATTTGCAAGTGGAGGTAGTTTGCTGTCTTTTTCTGACAGAATTGGGTCTTTAATAGGCCAATCTATCCCTATTTCAGGATCATTCCAAATTATACCTCTTTCGTTCTCTCTGTCGTAAAAAGCGGAGGTCTTATATAATACTGTTGCTGTTTCACTAAGAGCGCAAAATCCGTGAGCGAAACCTTCTGGTATGAAGAGCTGTAATCTATTTGTACTGGATAAAATGACTCCTATCCACTTACCGAAGGTTGGAGATCCCTTTCTAATGTCCACTGCTACATCAAAGATTTCACCATGAACCACTTGGACGAGTTTTGCCTGAGCGGATGGCCTTTTTTGAAAATGGAGCCCCCGTAGAACTCCTTTTTTAGAAAAGGAGAGATTATCTTGCACGAAATGTACACCGAGGATATCGTAATATATGTTTTCCTTGAAGATTTCCATAAAGTACCCACGGTGGTCTTGGAAGGCTTTTGGTTCAATAAGAACCACTCCCGGCAATTCCAAGTTATAAAACTTGAAGTTTTCCATGTTTTAAATTATAGACCATTATCTTCGTTGTTTGCTTAGCTATTCAAGAAAAGACTTTTTCTTATTTTGAACAGCAGTTTAAAGGTGGTAATCAAATCATAAAGGTTATGCCTCGATATGATTTTTAAATATTTTTCGTCTCTCCTGTTCTTATAAAGTTTTATTAGGGAGGGCAAAAGACCCGATGGGACATCGAATTCTCTGTAGATTTCCATAAGGTTATTTTCAAGCACGGAAAGCTTTTTTGACCCATAGGAGTCTTTCCATATGTACCTTGCGAGTAAAAGAATGTCGAGGTGAAATTTGGGCTCTATGTATTCCAGATTGTGAAGCTCACAACGTCTTTTTACGAAGGGGAGATCAAAAGTAGTTCCGTTAAAGGTTAGAATTTTATATTTTTCGAAATGCTCTATAACCCATTTGAGGAGCGTTTTTTCCTTTTTTAAAGTCCTTGCAATAAATTGAACAGCGATCGCCTTTTCCTTTTCGGGAATGAGAAAACCGGCAAGGAAAATTTGCCCATCGGGAGAAAGGCCGCCCGTTTCTATATCAAAAATAGCGAGGTTTTTGTAAGATGACCTGTGTAGTTCTTCGAGCATTTTGAACTTTTGTATGGTTTTTCCATGATTTTCCAAACTACGGAAGTCAACCTCATAATTAGCTGAAGAAAAGGGAATATCGACTATGAACTTTATTAGATGAAATCCTTTTCCTTGCTCAACTTCGGTAATTTCTAAAAATCTCTCACCTTGGGTTCTTTCTAAGATTTCTAAGACAAGCGAATCAATTTGACCTTTCCGAATTCTCATCAGGTTTAATGAGTTTTAGGATGGTGTCTGTTTCCCTTTGCGCTTCTTGGTATTTTCCCAATTTAAAATAGATATTACTTAGTATTGCGTGGTATACCGCGTTTTCGGGTTCCAATTCGATTGCCTTTTTTATTTCTTCCTCTGCATCTTCGTACTTTTCAAGGTCGTAATAGATTAAACTGAGGTCAGCATGAGCCTTAGAGAAAGTAGGATTAATTTCCGTGGCCTTGTAAAGTTCCTTCAAGCACTCTTCAACCTCACCCTTTTCATAAAGCATCATAGCAAGGTTGTCATAGTATTCAGCTTCCATGGGATTTAATTCAATGGCTTTTTTTATGGTTTCTATGGCTAAGTCGATTTGTTCATTTTGGAAATAACTTAAAGCCAAATTGTTAAGGATAATGGGATCAAAGGGCTCAAATTCCACAGCCTCTTTATAGAATTCTATCGCCTTTTCAAAATTTTCCATGTCGTAGTAAAGATCTCCAAGGTCAGCACTTACGTTCATTGCCCCTTTAAGGGTGTCCTTAACACGAAGCAATTCTTTTTCGGCTTCTTCTAAATTTCCAAGTCTGTATAAGGCAATGCCTCTGTAATAATTGCAAAATGGATCTTCCGAGAGCTGGATTGCTTGGTCTAAGTATTTTATTGCATTGACGTACTCTTCAAGGTCTATAAGAAGAATAGCAAAGTCTCTTAGAATGATGGGAGAATGCGGATCTTCTTCAAGGGCTTTGTGAAAGTAAATTTTAGCTTCAACCAGTTTTCCATGCTGATGAAGCTCTTTTGCCAGTTCGTAATTCAAGTTTGCCATTGCTCAATTTTAGAGTTAGAGGTGTGAAAAAACAAAGTTTGAATTTGTTTCATTATCGGATTAAAATTAAGTCGCAACAGGAGGTAAGAAATGTTAAGCAAAAACTTAGAGGAAGCACTTAACAAGCAGGTGAATGAGGAACTCTTTTCAGCCTATCTGTACCTTTCCATGGCTGTGTATTTTGCTGATAAGAATCTAATGGGGTTTTACCACTGGTTGTATGTTCAATACCACGAAGAACTGGAACATGCGGAAAAGTTCATTCATTATATAATTGAGAGAGGCGGACGAGTAAAATTATCTCAAATAAAAGAGCCTCAATTTGAATGGAAAGATCCGGTAGATGCCTTCAAAGCAGTATTAGAACATGAAAGATACATTACCAGCAGAATTAATGAGTTGGTGGACCTGGCAGAGAAGGAAAAGGATAGAGCGACTTTTTCAATGTTACAGTGGTTTGTAAATGAGCAGGTAGAAGAGGAAGCCAACGCATCAGAAATTCTTGCTAAACTTGAGATGGTTGGCGATAGTAAAAATGGTTTGCTGATGATTGATAGAGAGCTGGCTCAGAGGGAAGACAAAGAATAAGAGAGTCAAAAAGGAAGATTTAATAAACAACTTTTAGGAGCTTTTCGTGTTTTCTGTTAGTTTGCAGATTTTTCTTGTAATTGCATTAGGTTTTATTTTTCGGCATTTGGGTATTTTTAAAGCAGGTGATATGTATGGACGTCGAGGATGGGCGGGGTCGTGAGGTATAGACCGAGGTTCACAAGCGTAATGTATAGTTCGTCGCCAATTTCCATGTCTATTCTCGGCGAGGGGATTACCGCTTTGCCTCTGAGCGCGTCGAGGTTTGCCGGAACGGTGATATCGAATTGGGGGTTCACTATTGTAGGTGGGCCTGTTGGTACCCCGAACGCCAACGGCTGAACCTTGAATAGTCCCCCGACGAAGCCGAAGATGTAGACCTTCCGACGAGGCTCGGTTCCCGTCGGG
>JASEFR010000028.1 GCA_030019025.1 bacterium | reverse complement strand
TTGTATGACTCTGAAACGGGATTCTGGCTCTTCAGGAGCGGCTACGGTGAGAATGACCGGTTCCCAATTATACTCTGGTAAATATTTAGCGAGCCCTCTCATTCTTAAAGTGCCTATGCTTAGGGTAGAAAGTGGGAAGTGATAACTGACAATTAGCACCTTTTTTCTCACTACTTTTTGTCTCCTTTTATGTTAGGCTGGCAAATTTATAATTTTGTTTTCTGTGCCATGTGTGACGAGTTTGTAAAAGTGGTAAACCCTTTCTTAGTAGTTTCAGAATGGGGTTTTATAAGGTAGTAAGTGTTGGCTTTGTTAAGAGGTAACAAAATAAACTTACTTCCATGCATCTTAGCTTCTTCAGAAGGATTTTTAGAATTCGTGAAGATTGAGTGGAACTTTCTAAGAGATGCATTTTTGCTCCGCATCTTACTCATAGCAACCTATGTATGTAGATATATGTGCAACATACGCTCACGTATAAGCATTATTATAGGATTTGTGGGTTGTAAAAGCAAAAAGAATGCTATAAGACTATTTTTATTTTGCAGATCCAAGTAAATGCGAGTTTCCTGGTAGCATAAACTCCCTGATGCGGAGTTTTTAAAGAAGTTTTCCTTGAAAGAATTCGTGTGAGCTCTCTTTCCCCTTGTTTTTTTCTCTGGAGGCTTTTATGATTGAGTTGATTATAACAATTAAAAGGTAGATTCCGATAAAGTTTATAATGAGGACTGCAATATCTGATTCTTGAGGGCCCTTCATCAATACTACTAATATGAAGCGGAGAGGTGAATGAAGGTCGCCTTTCCAATCAACTGCATAGTGAGCGAATAGAGTATCTCCAGTGATCTCATAAAGCCAGTCCATCTGCTTTATGTGAATTCGGTGGTAATGTTCACTTGCGATGTTGTGGAGTGCATCGTAATAACTCCAACCTCGCGCATCATACATTGAGAGATTTTTTTTCAAGCTACTGAGGCCGTTATCAAAAATCATCTTAGCCAGGGAGTCACCTGTAATAATCCAAAAGTTATAGATACCTTGTAAGGCATAAATCATTCCATTGAGAACTCGGGGATTTTTGCCCCCAACATCAGCATATTCCTCATACCACCAATCTTCGGTTCTTACGCCACCTTCTTCTATGGGTACTAAAAATGCTTTCAATGCTTTTTTTGCTGTGTTCAGGTATATTTCATTTCCGGTTAAGTGATAAGCCCGGCCTAAAACGTCAACGGCAAGCCCTTGTGCCATTCCGGAGACCCATGGGGGGGTCATATTGTAGGATTTCCAGGGGAATTGGTATTGCCACACGGCGAAACTATCGTGTTCAAAGGTGTTTTCGCAAAACCAGTTGGCAATCTTCAAGAACAAATTATATTGCCCTTTGTCCCAGTAAGTTAATGCCTGTTGGGCAATGTTCACTGGATTTATTTGGGGCCCAAGATCTGGGTAAATTGTAATTGGGATTCCATTTTCTCTCACTTCTACTTGAGGAGTAAGCTTAAAACCTTTTCCTTTGATTCCATTGAAAAACTTAAGTACACCTGGCCTTATAAAACCATCGGTGTAAGAAGCCAAAATCAATGATAGGCAGAGAGATAATACTGCAATTACGCTTCTTTTGATTTTCATTTCTCCCTCCCCTTTTGCTTTTAAATAGTAGTTTGAAATGTTATCATCGTTTTTGGCGGCCGCGAAGAATAATAGTTGCTATTGCCTGCCTGTAGATAGCCCAATCGCCTCGCTGTGGTAAAACCACCTTTGTCCAGTGATTACCAGAGAGGCGGCAATAGAAGAAGAGAGCCATCAAGAACGACACAGTATAAGAAACAGTTGAAGCCCAGGCAGCGCCAACGATTCCGTAGCGGGGAATCCAGAGTAGGTTTAAAACGATGTTGGTGACCACTGCGGCAATACCTGTGTAAATATTCAACCTTGGGAATCCCCTACCGGCAATGTCGTTTGACAATACACGCCCAGCGCTTAAAGTAATAATCCCAACAAGTAGTGCCCGCAAAACTCCTACTGCTGGAAGGAAAGCCTCGGAATAGAGCAAAAGTACAATCCAGCGGCTGAGAAATACAAGGACAAGCCCACCAATAGCAGTAGTACAGAGCACAGTTCTGGCAACTAAGGGAGTGAATTCCTTTCGCCTTTCTTCTTCACTTTCCGCAGCAACACGGGGAAAGAGAACTGTGCTTGCAGATTGTGATACCATCCATAATCTCTCAGCAAGTCCAACTGCCACAGTGTATAAACCTACTGCAGTTGGTCCTTGAAACAAATTAACAAGAAACAAATCCACTCTGTAATTGAGGAATCCCAGAATGTTTGAAATGTGTGCCTGTATACCGTATGTGACAGCACCTTTGATGTAGGTTCTGTTAGGTCTGAGGTCAATTCCTTCTGAAATTTGTTTAGCAATAAGAAATATCAAAACACACGTCGCTAGGGAGGCAAGGATGTTGGAGAATATTGCGCCGTTTACCCCTCTTCGGAAAATTAGCAATAAAAGTACTACTAAGCCAAGAAATAAAGCTGTGTACGCAATCTGGACATAATTGAATTCTTTGATTTGTTGGGCGCCAAGAAGAATGTACTGGGTATAGGTGGAAAATATCTGTAAGGGCACAAGGAGTAGCGCCATAAGAAGGTATCTTGGAGCAACACCGGGAAATACAGTATCATGAAAAAATATGACTAAAATCAACCCTACTAAAGTGCCTACAATGCTTATTGCAATGCTGAGCAAAATATTGTTTCCAAATATCTCTTCTCTACGAAATTCTTTTCGTGCAACATAATAGGCCGTTGCAGGCCCAATCCCAAGGTTGCCAAAAGTCACAATAAGAGAGGGTAAAAGGATAGCAAGCGCATAGATACCTCTTCCCTCTGGCCCTAAAACTCTGGCGAGAATGACGGAGGTAGCAATTCCTAGGACAAGGTTTAGAACCCCCGTAGTAAAGGTAATGGCTGTGTTTTTAGTGAACATGCCCAAAATTATCTCTCCGTATCCTTCAAACCGGCCATTGGCTTAACGACAAAAATCAGGCCATCGGCAAAAAAAGGATTCAATTTATACAGCAATCGCCGGCTTAATATTTCAACGGCACCTCTAACCCGTGATCCAATCCTGTATATGATCTTTTCACTACATAGAGAAGAAGTCCCCGGGGTGCAACCCGCTTTTTTAGCAGTCACTGGTCGTGAAGGCTTCTTTTTAACTATCTTCCGTACCAAACTTCGGATTAAGGGATGCTTGTAGTCTATAAAGCTGTACAGCCGCGCATCTATGATCTGATAGCCATTCTTTGACAGTAATGACGTCAATGTGCTCCAAGAGAACCAGTAATTATGGTCTGGATGAACAAATTCTAAACCTTTTAATCTGTATCCGAACCCTGTAATTCGATATGCGTTCGGTGTTGTGATAACCATTATACTATTCTCATGAAAGAGGTGCTTAGCTGATTGAAGGAATAACCCCGGATTATTTAGGTGTTCAATGATCTCTGCAGCTAATATAACATCGAATTTTTCTCCTCGTAGTTCTGGTATTTGATCTAGCTGCTCCACATTCCCTAAAATAAGGTTAGGTATTCCTGCCCGCCGAAGTAAGTTCAAACCCTCTTCGCTTATATCCACCCCATAGACTTCCTTTGCGACTGATAACAATTGTATATGCAGCAAAGTTCCTGCTTCAAGCCTTTCTTTGGTTAAACCTTCATCAACGCAGCCTAAGTGCAAAACTCTCTTATTCTGGCATATTTCCAAGATGTAAGCCGTTCTCCCAATAACAATTTCGATATCTTTGGGTAACCTTATTAAATGGGGATTATCCAAATCTCTCTTTTTCATCAGCTATCACCACCTTATAGATTTCGCTGAGTTGCTTGCCTATAGCTTCATAACTGAATCGCCCGCGGGCATATTTAAAAAGCTCTTCGGTAGAATAATCCTGATAGTGATCCAGCATGTAGTCAATGGCTCTAGCCAATGCTTCTGTATCCCTAGGAAGGACTAGAAATCCCATCTTTTCATTGACAATCTCAGGAATACCCCCTACTTTAGTAGCGACTATCGGAAGTCCGGATGCCATCGCTTCAATCAAAACACATGGTAGATTCTCCCACTCGCTGGGTAGCACAAACACGTCAGCTTTTCTCATAAACTCAGCAACTTCCTGTTTGGTCTTCAAGCCATGAAAACGGACAATATTCTGTAATCCAAGCTTATAGCTCAATTCTTCATATTCAGCCCGGTTTGGCCCGTCACCGACGATGTCAAGGACAAAGTCATCTCGCTTCTCTTTAAGACGGGCCAAAGCCTCAAGCAAATACGGGATACCCTTTATGGGATCGAGGAGAGCTACAAGCAGCAAATGCTTCTTGTCTCCTTCTTGTGCACGGTCTTCATTCTCGGCGGGATGGAAGAGCGAGGTATCTACAACATTGGGAACAACATGAAATCGTGCCCGAATCCCGTAGAACTCAATATGTCTCTTTAAATCTTCGCTCACCGGACATACAAGATCTGCTTGCTCAAAGGCAAATTTTGCTTTCAATTTCTGAATCCCCCGAACCAATCCGCGCGGAAAGCCACTGAAATGCTCTGTTATAATCACTGGAAGTCCATAAAGTTTTCCTATAAGTACTGCTGGAACGCCCGCTTCATAGACATGGGCATGGATAATATCTGGGCGAAATCCGTCTTTAAGAAGCTTACGAAAAGCACGAAACACAGCCCACAAGTAGATTAAGTATGTAGTTTTAGGAATCGGTGATTTTTTGTATTGCACTCTTAGTGTGCGGATGCCATCTTCAATATTGTCCTCAATCTGGTATAAACCGCGGATGTTCGTTTCTACTCCTTCATTACATATCACCGCCACATCGTTGTAAAGGGCGGTTGCTTTTACATGCTCTCGTACAAAAATCCCGGCCACTGGGTTTTTTTTAGAAGGATACCATTCGGCAATATGAAGGATCTTAAGTCTCTTTTGTGCCTCTACTTCAGATTGTTTGCACATCTCCTTATTCATTTCATTCTCTGCCTGTTGAATTCAAAAGTTTAACTATTCTTTCAGCGGACTTTCCATCGCCATATGGCGAGGCTGATTCCATTCCTCTCCTTGCTTCCCTTACCTCCTTGACTATCCTCTCCGGCTCACACCCCACCAGAGTATTCCATCCCGTCTCTACCGTTTCCACCCACTCGGTCTCCTCCCTCAACGTAACACAGGGGACACGGAAGAAAAAGGCTTCTTTCTGCACACCTCCAGAATCCGTTAATATCACCCTGGCGTTCTTCTCTAAAATTAACATGTCTAAGTAAGAAACGGGGTCAATTAGTGTTATTTTCCTTATTGTGAACCCCGCTTCTTTTATCTTCTTTCTCGTTCTTGGATGTACAGGAAAGACCACAGGAAGCCCATCCTCGGCGATGCTCTCCAATCCCTTAAGTATGCCTTCAAGCCTGCCGTTGTTGTCTGTGTTCTCCGCACGGTGCACCGTTGCCAACGCGTAAGACTTTGCTTCTAAGTTGAGACGCTCTAAAATATTGGATTTTTTCTCGGCAAGATCCAGGTAAAGAAGCACGGCATCGTACATTACGTCACCTACAAGATGAACTCCTTTTTCAATACCCTCCCTTTTCAGATTCTCAACAGCTGTTACAGTAGGGCAAAAAAGTAAGGTGGAAATGTGGTCGGTCAGGATACGGTTTATTTCCTCCGGCATTTTCCTGTTGAAACTTCTCAGTCCAGCCTCTACATGTGCAACCGGAATATGCAACTTCACAGCAGCAAGGGCACCTGCAAGGGTGCTATTGGTATCACCGTAAACCATTACAAGGTCTGGCTTTTCCTTAAGGAGAACCTCCTCAGTGTGTTTCAGGATTTCGCCCGTCTGGTAGGCGTGGGTTCCGGAACCTACACCAAGGTGATAATCGGGTTCTTTGAGTCCGAGTTCGTCAAAAAAGATCTGGGACATCTCGTAGTCGTAGTGTTGTCCGGTGTGGACGAGAACCTCGGTTATTTTATTATCGGGGTTTTCTGCGTTGTGTTTCTCAATTGCCTTTAATATCGGGGCAAGTTTTATAAATTGGGGGCGTGCTCCAACTATGTCAACAATTTTCATTTACCTACCTTTTAATTCTTTTTGTAAATTTAAATGGATGCGCTTTTTGGTACGAGATACAAACAATCTTTTTTAGGCCTGCTTCCATAACGCAAAAATCCGCTCTGAGGCTTTTCTTGTGAAAGAATTATAACGCCACTATTGAGTACATACACGCTTTAAAAGGGAGATTTTATAGAATTTTTGTTGAGACGTAGAACTTAGCGGAGAATTCAGAGGCACTTTCACCTTCTCTGTGTTCTTTGTTTAAGATTTTTTGAAAGTTAAGGTTGATAAAAAATCTGCTTCTTTTGCTTTGAAACTCCATACTAATGTTGCTTCCAAGTCGGTGTTCAACGATCCCCGAGAGAAAGGTTTTTGGACGTTCAGAATCCATGTAGTAAGTATAGTCTTTGTCCTTGATGGAGCCTTCTCCTTTTCTTTTGTAAGAAAGGGTGAGTTTTACCCAGCTTTTCTGAGTCAGGACGGGCGTTCTAAAGAAAATAGATAGGCTGTCAAAATCGTTGTCGTTTAAACTCCCCATTGTTTCTGATTTATTGTTGAAGTAGAGGAGGTCGCACCTGTGTACATAGACCCACCTTGTAGCTCCGGTGTAGGAAATTCCTGATTGCATTCCTTTTATGGGTAGATCGAGGAAGTAAGTTCTAAATATCCAGGCGAATTTGTTTGGTCCCCATACGTCTACGTCGGGAATGTGCCAGTCGTCAATGAGAAATTCAAACTGCGAAAAAAATTTCGCACCCCAATAATTCGCTGACAGAATCCAGAAAACGTTGTGTTCTCCACATTCTTCAGTATCAAGGAATCGGGTGTGGTAAAGGGTAAAAGGATTTAGAAAATAGGGATCAGGTCGATTTGTTTCGGTGAAATAGATTGCAATTTCTGAAAAAGAAAGGGAGTAATTTTTGCCTTTTTGCTCTACGGAATGTCCGGAGATGTACCTGTTGAATAGTCTGCCCGGTGGATACAAAGAGGTAGAATCCTGAGTCACCTTTGAGTCCAGTTGCCCAGTGAAAAATGAGAAGTCGATGTGCGGGGTGTGGTAAGAGGCGAAGAACAGCTCTGTGGGTGGGTCTTCTTCTGCAAGGAGTCCTTCGAGGTTCAACTGAAGGCGGTTTCTCCCTATAAAAAGGGTTAAAGGGGCTCGGTCATAAAAGAAATAGGCGCGGGAGAAGGCACCGGCGATTTTGTCGTGCCATTTTAGGTATGGCCATCCCTCGGTACTACCGGTTCTGAAAATTGGCTCAATTACAATCCCATGATTTAGTCTGTCGTAGAGGAAAGTAGCATAAAGGTCAATGGAAGACTTGTTTTTTATGTTTGTTTCGAGATTTATCCAGAAGGAGAGAGGTTTTGATGGGTTGTAATCGTATAAGAGGCTGGTAATGAACCTTGATGGATAGGAGAATCTAATATTGTAAAGCTGGTAATTTTGCTCTATCAAAGCTTTTTCAATTAAAAGATCGTCATTTATGTTTTTGGTGTATGTAAGGAGAAGGATTAAAATGAGCATGGTTTTATTTTGAGGCTTTTGTGACGTTTTTGGAAGTTAAAAAAGTGCGGGCCACCCGAAGGGTGGCCCGCACAGAGCTGGTCAGCTCTCTTTCCTATTTTACCACTATCATTCTGTGGATTTCTCTATTGTTTCCGGATTTCACTTCCACATAGTAGACACCGGCCTTTAGGCTTGAAGGTATGCGGATGGAGGTCTTGCCCTTGTTGACCAGTCCATCAAAGAGGGTGGCAACTTCTCTGCCGGTGACGTCGTAAAGTCTCACGCAGAAAGGTAGGAGGGTGGGTGAAGTCACTACAATGGAGTTTCCAGGTTTTGATATGGTTGGTATGGTGTATGTTAGGGAGTTAATGAAGTTATCGGCATTTTCCTCAACGGGCAGAATGACAATGTTGTTGAATCTGATGGTTACGGGTGCCTTACCTGTTGTAGATTTTACAATTACCACGAGGGCTGTGGTGTCATCACCTGACGGGGAAGTGTAAGTAACACTCTCACTTCCTCCAACGCCATTGGCATCTGCCATTGCCACGTACTGGAGAGGATTGGCATAATTTGCTGGTAGATTTTTCTTTGAGAAGAGGTAAAGGGCGATGTCTGCGTTGCCGTCGGGGACATCAACCCGTAGGGTTGGGCTGGCGCCTTCGGGGAATATCACATTTTCAACATAGGCAAACTGGCCGTCTGCTAAGGTGACGTCCAGTATTCCTGTGCCATTTGTAACAATATAGCCAATGGAAGACTTGGATGTGATTATCTGGAAGCTGTCTCTTACTGTGCCGAAGGTGTAGATGCCGGGATAGAGGTCCTTTTCGCTTGTAGACCAGATGGCTACGAAATCAATTTTGTCAGGGCCAAGGGAGGAGACTGCTACGGGGTGCTCAAGACCTTCCTTTGGTGATGAAGGTGCGTCTTCAAAAATCTTGAGGTCAAGGTCTATAGAGTCACTACTGGCACCATATTTAGAGTTCTTAATGGCCACGAGGGTCCATTGGGATGGAACAGTTTTGATACGGAAAGCTCTTACATTTGGTGTGTATCCCGAGCCGATGGTGTACATGTGTGGCGCATATGTGGACCAGGTTGGCGTGTTGTAATTGAGATAGCCGATGGGTGCAAATACATACTGCTCTCCCCACCATCTTAAGTACTTGTTAAAAATATTGCTGGGCACTACATTGTCCCAGTCAATCTTGTATGCCAAGCTGTGTCTTCCAGCGGGTATTGTGTCTACATAACCCTGATAAGAGATGTAATTCCATGCAGGTATATTATCGGGACCCGGTAGTGTGACCTGAGCAAGCCCATAATCGTTAAGGAACATGATGTTTTTGAGCGTGCTATTAGAAGGCACTTCGGCCGGTACATTGCTTCTGTTTAATGCTACCCAGCCTGAAATGTACACCGTTGTATCACCCTTTAAGATTGAAGGAAGTGTGGTTGAATTTGTGTTGGATGGGACAATCGGGCTATCCCAGTTATCGGGGGTATAGTAGGAGAGGGTTGGATGGTTATGCTGTATTTTGAAGTACATGTAGAGTGGCACTGGTACATAACCAAGAATTGTTGAGCTATTCCACGTATTGTTTGATGTGCTTACTAACGTATAGTTTACACCGATAAATGGGGAGGACCAGAAGGGAGGTTGTAAACCAGTTCCTGTCGCTCCAACACTTGAGTTTTGTCCATACCAAAAAGTCGAAGGTATTTTCTTGTTTAGTTCTACGGAGTAAGATTGACTTGTCCTTCTAGGAACACTTATTGCAACACTCGTGTAAAAGGGTGCACCGTCGGGAGTTCCTGCTGATGAATTATGATTCCAGAGGTAAAGGTACATATTACTGCTCGAGTTTCCGTCGTTGTATCCGTAAATATCAACACTGTCCACTAGTATTGAATCGTTTACTCCAGGCCCAAATTGAGCATAAGTGGCCCAGTAATAGGTTCCACTTGGATAATTGTCGAACAGGAACCCATATCCAGTACCCATTGGATACCAATACCAAACGCCCGGGCTTGTTGTGTAGGGTCCGGAGAGAGTGAAGATTAGCGTATCTTCCTTTTGTTCTCTTAATTCAAGTCCGTATTTGTAGCTAAGGATGAGACGGAATGATGGGTCAAACCCGGAAAGTCCACTTAATTTCGTGAATGTTATAATAAATGGGTCACTGTCGTTTGTACCTTCACCTTTATAAACAGTGCCGAAATAGGCAGTATCTTTGATTATCTGAACGCTATCGGCAGTTGCCCCAATAGGTGAGAGATAGCCCACCACATCCTGGGCAGTGATTCCTATATTTTTGACTGAAACTTTGAGAGAGACCCTTTCACCTGGGTCGATGTAGCCATCATCATTTCCATAGTAGCTATCATCAAGTCGTGAGGATGTTACTTCAATAAATTGTGGTGCAGTTATATCCTCTGTATAATAGACAAAGGCCCTCATACAGAAGTCGTACCAATAAGTTCTCCCCCACCACGAAGAAGGATCAAGCCTATTATTGGTTGCTAAATTAACGGTGCTTGCACCGTCTCCATCCTGATAGGGTACTGAGTAAGCATCATTTTTCCGAATCCCTATCCAGAAGCAGCCAGGCTGGGTGATGTAAATGGGGGAGGGGAGGGTTACCTTGGTCCACGCATCTGCAGTATTAACGTTTATTAAGGCATATCCGTATATTCCCGTATCGGGCGCATTGTAATATGGATTGTGTTTCCATACGAAAAGGGTTTCATTGGTTGCTGTACCATCAAAGTAGACCCTCAAAGAGTCTAACCTGCATGGTCCAGCAGTTTCAAATCTCATAGCGAAATAGTTGTAACTGGCATATTCATCATCGTTTCCAGGATTATATTCGGGGCTGTTGTTGTCATATTTAAGGCTGTCCGACCGGGCAGGGTAGCTCTCGGCCGTTATGGGAACGTTCAAGAACAGATATCTTGTTGCATCGTTTGAAATTACTTTGACGGTAAAGTATAGGTGTTCATCTATTGGAGCATTGGCGTCAAGTGTTATCTCAAAACTTGCCGTTTTCACTTCATCCCTTCCCATAGAACCGAGGGATACCGTTCGAACGTTGTATGTGACATAATGGGTAAAATCTGGTATGGTGTCAAAGACGAGAGAGGCGCTTACAGAGGTTGCTGGGATTCCCCTATTTTTGAATCTGACATTTAGATAAACCCTTTCACCCGGCTGTAGGGTTCCATCGTTGTTTCCTAATCTATCGTCAATGGAATAATCAAGGATTATAACGTTGGATTTCGTTGGAACCGGCGTGTTCAAAACCGCCCTGTATGCATCAACTCTACCCCATCCGGTTGTATCATTGGGAAAGTCGTAATGCTGGGGCTGGATTAATTGGACGTTGTTTCTAATAGTGAGGTAAAGTTGCGAAAGGTTAAGATCCGGGTTCTTTGACAGAATAAGTGCTGCTTCTCCGGCTACATGGGGTGTAGCGGAAGAAGTGCCGTTAAAGTCGTTAATAAAGTCTCCTCCGGGGTATGCTGCCCAAACAGGGTCAGCGGGTGCGCAAACGTCTGGTTTGTGCCTGTTCCAGTCCGCTGCATACCAGTTGTCTGTGTCATTCCACCTTGCAAGATCTGGAGCACCGCCTCTTGAGCTGTAATTAAGAATCTGGTCGTACTGGTCGGTGGCACCCACGGCAAGTACCGTGGGATAAGTACCGGGGACAGATTGTAATGTTGGGTCTGAACCTTCGTTTCCTATTGCAAAAACAGGGAAAATGCCCAGTGCCTTCCAGGTACTGCACGCCGCAAAGAAGGTTACGTCATCCCAATCTGATAATCCCCAGGAGTTAGACACTATCCTCGGTTTTAAACTGTCTGGTAGACCTGCAATCCAGTTGAAACCCGATAAAATCTGACTTGAGGTACCAACACCACTATCGGCAAGAATTTTTACGGCAATCCACATTGCTTTCGGTGCTACGCCGAGGTTGTATTTACCTGCAAGAATGCTGGCACAGGCGGTTCCATGCATGTTGTCATCGTAAGGGTAGGACTTTCCGTTTACAGCATCATACCAGCCTGCAACACCTCTCCAATTGTCCTTTAATGCCGGATGCTCAACATCTACTCCTGAGTCCATAATTCCTACTACTATGCCTTCGCCCTCGTATCCTAAGTCTTTCCACACCTTATCCGCCTGCATTATCTGTCTGTCCCAAGGAACTTCCGTTGAACCTGTGGGGTATGATGCTTTCGTGTAGTTTTGCTCCTTTTCTGGTATTAATTTTCTGTACTCGTCCTCAATGGCATAGGCTACATCGTCTCTCTTCAAAAGTTCGATGAGGGCGCTCTTAGATATTTTAATGGCAAATCCATTTATAACGAAGAACTGTTTTAAGTTTTCTATCTCTCCGATGGATTTCAGCCAGTCAACGACGGGTTTCTGTGATTCTTCTGCGGTTTTCATCATGTACTTTCTCTTGCCGTCGTAATCATCCTCTCTGAATTTGGAAAGGTCATATTTCTGCTTCATGAAGACGATAACAGGAATCTTTTCGTTTTCCTTCATCCCCTGGATCTTTTCCCGGAGGGAATTTCCCATCTTTGTATAGACGTCAGTCAAAGTGAGCAGAAGTATCAATAATACGTTCATCTTTCCACCTCCACAGTTTTCATGAGGTTTTCAAGGTTGGATAGTGCTCTTTTGATTTTTTGTACCTCTTCTTCCTTGCCTTCCATCTTTGATACTTCAAGCCTTTGCATTAGTATGGTTTTTTCCATTTCCATTTTGAGCTTCGTTATTTCTTTGTCGCTGGCACCACTTTTTATAGCGTTTTTAACTCTTTCCCTATATGTGGAAATCGTATTCTGAGAGATGGATTGGTACAGTACTTCGTTAAAGGGAATTTCAACTTTCTTAAGTTCTGGAGCTTTTCTGATTTTCGCAGGTAGAGTGGGAATGTCTTCCCTTACCTCTGGCAAGATGATGGTATCTTGCTCAAAGAGGATGGGAGGACGGGAAGGAACGGGCTCTAAATGAACATCAAGCACTTTGAGTTCCACCCTTTCAGGTGGAATCTGCAGGATAAACAGTAAGATTAACCACATATATAACACCTCCTTAATACTGAGTGTAAATTTTATAGGGTGAAAATAACAAATTCAAGTGTCAAAAATCTGAACAGTTTTTAAAAATTATTGCGGGAAGACAAAAAGAAAAAATTATGATTTACTTCGCTCAATTTAATTGGGCATTGGCTGAACCCCAACACTTTTCACAAAATTCCTGCATTTTGCGAGAGTTTAAGGTTATAATTTACACTCTAAAGCTTTTATGGAAAGGGGTGATTTTAAAAGGCTGAATTTTAAAGAGGCGTTAAGGCTCTTTTTCTCTTTCTCCCTCGGCGTCTGGGTTCAGGCAATAATCAACTTTTTTTCCATTCCTGTAATTACTTTTCTTATTTCGCCTGAAGAGTTTGGAAAATCCACCATGTATTCAACGATTTACTCTTTTCTCCTTGTAATTATTTTAGCAGGATTTGATCAGAGTTTTGTTCGCTTCTTCTACGAGGTTGGAGAGAACAAACGTTCGGTCCTTTTCTGGACCTCTTTGTTTCCACCTCTAACAATCGTTTTAATTATCTCCCTTCTCCTCTATCGGTTCAATGAAAGTCTTTCTCTCTTTTTAATAGGGGATAAAAACCACCCTATTGCTGCCCTTGTCTCCCTTTCAGTGATTACAGGATTGCTTCAAACCTATAACCTTGCGGTCATCAGAATGCAGAAGAAAGGATTCCTTTATTCTATGGTTTTTGTAACTCAGTCGATTGTTAACGTTGGTGTAACAATTCTTTATGCTTTGTTTTTTGGTAGAAACTTTTATGCAATTGTTTGGGGCCAGATTTTTGGCAATGCGATTTCTTTTTTGGTGGGAACAATTTTTGAACATTCAAATCTTCTTCCAGTTAAGGTTGATCTTGATTTATTAAAAAAACTTGCCATTTATGGGTTACCACTACTTCCCTCGGCCCTTTTGTGGTGGCTTTTTCAATGGGTTTCGAGATTTTTTCTTCGGACTTATTCAACTTTTACCGAGCTTGGCTACTTTGGTGTTGCATTTAAGCTTAGTTATGTGATGTATCTAATCAATTCTGGCTTTCAGAACTTCTGGTTTCCCGTTGCCTATGAAACATATGAAAAAGACCGAGAGAATAGGAAGCTGTTTATTGATGCTGCAAATGTAATCAGCTTTGTAATGGTTCTCTTCGCTCTATTTGTAATAACATTCAAAGACCTTTTGTTTTATATCATGGCAAAAGATTATAGGCCTGCTTCACTGGTTTTGCCTTTTCTTCTTTTTCCGCCTGTGATTTCAAGTATTCTGGCAGTTACCGCAAGGGGTATCAACTTTCTGAAAAAAACCTACTGGTTTATTGTATCGGA
The DNA here is from genome assembly GCA_030019025.1 of bacterium. Taxonomy (NCBI): domain Bacteria; species bacterium. The sequence continues at coordinate 11,547 of JASEFR010000028.1, read as the reverse complement.
TGGTATTTGCCTACTTATCAACTCGGTTTTGAATTATCTGATGGTTTCGAAGCTCGGTGCAAGAGGATCGGCTATTTCAACCGGCCTTTCCTTTATAGTGCTTCTTACCATAGAAGCGTTCATTTCCATGCGACTTTATCCGGTCAAGTATCCCTTGAAAAAGATCTACACTGCCATTGGAATCCTCTGGGTGGCAAGCTTTATTGCAACTTTTGTCAGGGACGCTCTGATTGTCGGCGGAGTCAGTTTGTTAGCTATTTTTGCCCTTTGTCTGGTGTATTCCGACCTGGTTAAGATAGGGATTAAGGAAGTTAGAAAGTTTCTTAAAAAGCCTTAGGCTTTTTGTTTTAGCAGTTCTTCATAAATCTCAATCATTTTGCTTACGTTTTCTTTCCAGTTGTAAAGTTTTAAGACCCTTTCTCTCCCTCTCCTGCCCATTGATTTTCTGAGTTCCTTATCCTTAATGAGGGTTTCAATGGCAGAAGCTGTGGCCTTGGGATTTTCCGCAGGCACAACGAATCCGGTTACACCTTCTTCAACGACCTCTGGCAATCCGCCCTTGTTTGAGACCACAACGGGCTTTCCACACGCCATGGCTTCAACAACAACGACACCAAAACTTTCTTCCACTCTTGAAAGAAGAACAAAGATGTCAATCATGTTCATATATTTGGGAAGCTGAGCATGTGGTATGTAGCCTGTGAAGACTACGGAATCTTCCACCTTCAACTCTTTTACGAGCTGTTTTAGATTTTCTCTCTCAGGACCATCGCCCCCAATGAGAAGATTTAAATTTTCCTTAGATTTTCTTTTTAAAAGGGCAAAGGCTGAAATTAGAGTATCAATGCCGTATTTTTTTTCCAGAGACTTAACAGTTCCGATTACTACGCTATCTTCCGTAAAGACCTTTTTTACCTCAAAGGGTTTAAAAGTTTCAATGTCTACACCGAAAGGGACGACGTCGATCTTTTTTGCAGTGTACTTGGTAGCTTCTCTTGCCATTGTGATGGAGGTTGAGGTAATTTTGTCAGCCTTTTTCAGGTTATGCCTGATAATTAGGGCATTTAAAAAAGATTTTTTGGGAAAGTCAAACACATCGGAACCCCAGAGGGAAATAATAAGGGGGTGGAATTTTGTGAGGGCTCCGATAAGTCCGTAGCTTGAGGCGTAATGGGCATGGAGTACATCAGGTTTGAATTCTTCTATCGCAGATTTTACTTTTGGTAACGCTTTTAAGTAGTTTATTTTTCCCTTTAACCCTCCATGTTTAGGTTCGTCAATGCTCGCGGTTTTTACTATGATTTCTGGGAGGTAAGGATTGTCTTTGAGTTTTAGGTCTTCAAGGCCAAAAACGAGAACTTTGATCCCTCTTTCCACAAGGGCATTCGCCCAGCGAATAGTGTGTGTAGAATTTACTTTGGAAAGAAGAAAGACTTTCATTTACATAAAAGATTATAAACCAGACGTTATGAAAAAACCTTAAATATCGTTATACACTAAAATTGATATAATAAATCGCGCAGTAAGAATATTCGTATTAAATTTTTTATTCTTCCAGTACTACTGCTACCTCCGTATGGTTGAGGAGGTTATCCGCTACCGGGCACCGAGACTCAATTTCTTTCAAGAATTTTTCTTTTTCTTCTTTGCTCATGTCCGCATCAATTTTAACGTTGACCTTAATCTTGTAAAAACCGGCGCGGGGCTTGTCGGTCTTACCCATCAGAACGTCGTAGTCAATTTCACCTTCTGCAGATGCCGAGAGTCCCTTAATTTCGAGTCTTTTTTGCTTGGCAATTATTAATCCGATGGTTATAATGCAACTCGTCAGGGCACCGAGGACATACTCAAGGGGGGTCATCCCCTTGTTGGTACCTCCTGAAGCTTCTGGTTGGTCCACGTACTGGACCAGGTCCCGGGCTTTTAGTTCTACAAGCATGTTGCCCGCCCATTTGGCATCTACTTTTATATTTTTAATTGTTGGCATAGTGACCCCCTTACTGTATGGGATCTAAAAGATGTAAGAATAATCCGCTACGCAGTTTTGGCTCAAACCAGGTGGATTTGGGTGGCATGATCATACCTGCGTCTGCCACCCTGAGAAGTTGCTCCATAGTGGTGGGATAAAGGGCAAAGGCAACTTTGAATTCTCCGCTGTCTACCAATTTTTCAAGTTCGGTAAGCCCCCTTATTCCGCCCACGAAGTCTATTCTTTTGTCTCTCCTTGGGTCTTTAATGTTAAGAAGGGGATCTAAGACTTCATTTTGAAGGATGCTTACATCCAGAGAATTTATAGGGTCGTCTTCTTTAATGATGGCAGATTTTGCCTTTAATGAGTACCATCTGCCATTTAGGTACATGCTGAAGGTGTGGACTGATTTTGGTTTGGCATCATTGCCTTTTACATTCAGCTGTTCGATTTCAAATTTTTCTTTAAGTTTGTTTAGAAATTCTTCTTCACTGAGTCCTGCAAGGTCCTTTACCACTCTGTTGTAATCCATTATATGCAGAACCTTATGCGGAAAAACAACGGCTAAGAAAAAGTTATAAGGTTCTTCACCTGTGTGATTTGGATTTCGTTCACTTCTCCACTTCATAACTCTCCAGGCAGCCTGGGAACGATGATGGCCGTCGGCAATGTAAAGGTGAGGTAGTTCAGCAAAGAGTTTTTGAATTTCATTTATGTATTCCTCATCGTTGGCAAGATAAAGAATGTGCCTTACTCCATCGGCAACGAAGTCGTATTCCTTTGGGAACTTTGTACCCTCAAAAATCAGGTTATCCAGCTTTTCCATGGATCTGTATGCAAGAAATACCGGTTCTGTCTGGGCACCAAGAATGTCAATATGTTTGGCTCTGTCGATTTCTTTTTCTTCCCTTGTTAATTCGTGTTTCTTAATTTTCCCTTCTTCGTATTCTTTGCAGGAGAAGACTCCCACGAGGCCGACCTGTCTAATATCTCCCATTATTTCTTCGTAAATGTAAAAGGAGGGTTTATCTTCTACAAAGAAAATGCCATCTTTAAAGTATTGATGCAGGTTTTCCTTTCCCTTTAAATAGACCTCTTCTCTGTATGGGTCAAAATCATCGGGGAAGTGAACCTCAGGCCTTATTACCTTGACGTAGCTGAGTTCACTCTTTTTGTAAAGTTCCTTTGCCTCTTTCACAGAAATAACATCGTAAGGTGGGCAATTAACTTGTTCTACGAACTCCCTTTTGGGTCTTCCGGCTTTAAAGGGTTTCACAATTGACATTTCACTCCTCCTTCTATTAAGATTATAAGAAAAAGCTTTTGTCCAATCAAAGTGAGCACTTTAAAATAATCTATATGCGAAAATATTGGTACATTTATTTGATTGTCTTACTCCTTGTGCTCTTTGTTTTTAGCTACCTTTACGTGACCAATTTTACTTTTAAGACACCTTCCGAGGAGATTTTAAGGCTGAGGATTCTCAGGTTTGTGGTCACTTTTGTTGCAGGCTATGTGCTTGCAATATCGGGTGTATCGCTCCAGACAATTCTTCAAAATCCTCTGGCAGACCCCTATATTCTTGGCGTTTCTTCGGGTGCTCTTTTGGGTATTGCAATTTCTAAGGTTGCAGGCATAAGTTTGCAGTTTGTCTTTTCAATTCCGGCTTTTATCTTTTCTGTTCTTGCCATTTTCTTTATCTATTACCTTGCAAGGGTAAAGGGCAGTCTTGTTAAAGAACTGCTTATTCTTGGTGGACTTTTTCTCAATTTTTTCTTCAATGGAATTGTTTTTTATCTTCTGGTGCTGAAAAGGGAAGTACTGGAGGAGATTCTTTACATACTCTGGGGATTTACGGGAGTGATAGTTACAGAAGGCGAACTGCCTCTCCTTGTTATCACTCTGTTCTTAGCGCTTATTGTAGCTTCACTACCTCTTTTAAAAACGAAAGAGCTGGATGCAATTACCTTGGGCGATCCTGAGGCGTTGAGCCTGGGAATTGATGTAAATAAAATAAGGATAATGGTTTTTTTTACCACTTCGGCAAGTACCGCACTGATTGTTTCAATCACAGGGGCTATAGGATTTGTAGGGCTTATGGTTCCAAATATTATAAAGAAGATAATCGGCGGTAAGCACGCGGTGCTTTTGCCGGTGAGTGGGCTTGGAGGGTCTTTAATGCTACTTGTTGCGGATTCGGTTTCGAGAGTGGTTGCACCGGTGGAACTTCCTCTCAGTATTATTCTGGGTATTTTTGCGGTCCCGTTCTTTTTCTGGATTGTGTGGAGGCAGAGAAATGAAGGTAATAGAGGTTAAGGACCTCAGCTTCTCTTATGTTAAATTCTTTGAACCTCTGATTAAGAATGTTAGCTTTTCAGTGGAACAGGGTACTTTCTTATCTATTATTGGTCCCAATGGCTCCGGGAAGACGACCCTTTTTAGACTGCTCACAGGTATTATAAAACCCGAGCATAATAAAGTTTTGGTATGGGGTAGAGATATTAACTCCTATCCCCGCAAGGAGCTGGTTAAGTACATTTCAGCCCTTCCATCAACGGAGATTATCTATAATGAGGTGTTGAGGGTGGATGATTATTTGGAGCTGGCGAGGTATCCTTATATTACTGGCTTTGCGGGGTTGAGTGATATTGACTATTCCATTATTGAGACTGCGAAAAAAATTACGCAGACTCATAAACTTGGTAAAAAGTATCTGTGGGAGCTCTCCCAGGGTGAGCTTGCCAGGGTAAGGATAGCAAGGATGATTGCCCAGGATTCAAAAATTTTAATTATGGATGAGCCTACAGCCCACCTTGACATAGATCATAAGCTTTGGTTTTTTGGCGCTTTGAGAAGAATGAAAGCGAATGGGAAGACCGTAATTGCAATTATTCATGACATAAATTTTGCTTATAGGTTTTCCGATGAACTCCTCGTATTAAACGACGGGAGGGTAGAGTACCTTGGCAAGAGGGAAAATGTGGATTTTAAACTTTTGGAAAGGGTGTTTAACGTTAAAATTAAAAGGGTCAATGATGACCTTATTTTTGAGGAAACCTTTTAGGAGGCGGCAATGAAGATAAGAGAACTTTACCAGAAGAATAATTCTAAGATTTTATTCCTCGTGGCTGACGGCCTTGGGGGGATTCCACATCCCGACTTTGAAAACAAAACGGAATTGGAATATGCGAGAACTCCAAATCTTGATAATCTTGCCCCACATTCAGTTCTTGGTTTAACTATCCCTGTGGAGTACGGTATAACGCCAGGAAGCGGGCCTGCCCACTTTTCCCTCTTTGGATACAATCCGGAGGAAGTTGAGATTGGAAGAGGAGCCCTTGAGGCTTATGGTATTGGCTATATTATGTCCGATGACGAACTTGCGATCAGGGCGAACTTTTGCACCATCACAGAGGATAGAGTTGTGACCGATAGAAGGGCAGGAAGGATTGAAACGGAAGAGATGAAGAGGATTGTGAAGAAACTCTCGGAAAACATAAGGGATATTGACGATTGTAAAGTTACTTTTTTGCCGGGAAAAGAACATAGGTTCGTAATCATATTAAAAGGTAAGGATTTACATGACAGGGTTAGCGATACCGATCCCCAGAAAGAAGGTATGAAGCTTTTGGAGGCGAAGGCTTACGAAAAAGAAGCTGAAAAGACAGCGGAAATTGTAAATAGGCTGGTTTATAAAGTCCTTGAAGTTTTGAAGGATGAGGAGAAGGCCAATGGGGTCCTTCTCAGGGGATATTCCTTGAAGCCGAAGGTAGAGAGTTTTGAAGAAAAGACAGGGATGAAGGCCCTCTCACTAGCGAATTACCCTATGTACAAAGGGATCACGAGGATTCTTGGCATGGATACTCCCGACGTAGGTGAAAGTTTTGTTGACCTTGTCCATTACCTCAAAGCCCATTTTGCAAAATACGATTTTGTCTACCTTCATTACAAATATACAGATAAAGCTGGGGAAGATGGCGATTTCCTGAAAAAAGTGAAATACATTGAAGAGCTGGATTCCTATCTGCCCGAAATTCTTTCTTTAAATCCTGATGTTTTTGTGATTACCGGCGATCATTCCACGCCTTCCCTGCTTAAATCCCACTCATGGCACCCTAATCCGCTTCTCATACATTCAAGGAATATGGGATTTGACGGGATTGAGAGGTTTACAGAGAGGAATTGTACAAGAGGTTCTCTGGGTATTATGTATGCGTATCACCTCCTTCCTATTGCCATGGCGGCGGGTTTGAAACTTAAGAAGTGGGGAGCTTAAGATTTTAATTTAAAGTGCCAGATTGAAGAAAAGTATATCCCTGGTATTGACCTTACTACGAACCTGAAGAAATGGACTACGAGGGCTATAGTAAAAATCCCACTTTTGTCATAATTCCATAAAGTTCCGGCAAGAACAAATCCGTATTCAAAGGTTCCAATGTTTGAAGGGGCAGAAGGAATTGAAAGGGCAATGTTTAAGAAAAACGCTACAAGCGCCAAAAATGCGATTGAGGTTTTTACTCCAAAGGCGTAAAAGAAGTAGTAAAAACTCATAACTTCAATAGCCCATGAGAAAAGGGTGATTGCCAGGGTTTTCAGAAATTTTGATGGGCTATTTAGAGGTTTCATTGCCAGTTTCAGGTTTTTAATGACCCAGACAAGTTTTGCTGGTAAGTTAATTTTGTCCTGATATTTTTCTTCAAGATACCAGGCTATAAAAATAGAAAATACAACAAGGATAAAGAGTCCAAATAAGGTGTATCGATAGAAACGGGGGAGGTTTGATGAGAATAGTGCAACAACTCCGCATATCAATATGGCAATGGTGTCAAAAATTCTTTCTACAACAGTGGCTCCGAGGACAAGACTTTTGGGGATTCCATTTCTTTGGTGAAGGAGCACTATTCTCCAAACGTCTCCCAGTCGTGCAGGAAATATGTTGTTACCGAAACTTCCTATAAAAAAAGATCCTACGGCGGTTTCTACGTCAATTTCGTGGTCCTCGGGAAAGAGGTATTTCCATCTTAAGCCCCTTATATAATAGCTTATAAAAAATGTTAATGATGCAACGAGGAGTGGCCAGATTTTCAGTCTGCTTATAATCTCGTAAAGTTTTTTTACTTCAAAGTCTTTCAAAACCAAGGCTAAAAAAAGGAAACTGAGGACAAATCCAAGCCATAAAAGTACTTTATTTTTCATCCTCTTTACCTCTTGGATGCGTTTTCTTATAGACCTCTAAAAGGGCCGAAAATGGGAGGTTGGTATAAACCGAGGTGGTGGAGAGGGATTTATGGCCTAAAAGTTCCTGAATAGATCTTAAATCTGCACCGTGGTTTAAGAGGTGAGTGGCAAAACTGTGTCTTATTGAATGTGGATGAACGCCATACAGTTTTGCGAGGGCTTCAAATCTTTTATTGATAATATCCCAGAGAGACCTCCGGGTGAGTTTATTGCCAAACTTGTTTACGAAAATATATTCGTTCAAGTCCCCTTTTTCTTTTAACAGCTTCTCTTTGTAAGAGTTTATGGCTTGTAATGCCTTTTCACCCACAGGTACAATTCTTTCCTTTTTGCCTTTACCCAGCACCTTCAATTCTCTTTCCTTTTCTCTCAGAGATTCCCACTTTAATTCAATCACCTCTGAAGCACGAAGTCCGCAAGAATACATAAGCTCAATTATGGCTTTATCTCTGAAGTCGTTGAGAGTTTGTGGCTCCCAGGAGTCGAGGAATTCGTTGAGTCTCTTTTCAGGGAGTACGTCGGGTAGGTATTGGTCTCTTTTGGGGTTTCTGATTCCCAACATAGGATTCTTTTCTATGATTCCAAGCCTTTTGAGGTATTTAAAGAAGGTTCTGAGACAGGAAAGCTTCCTTTCTACACTTCTTTTTGAAAAGCCCGTTCTAAGTAAGACAGAGATAAATTCTCTTATGTGGTTTCTCGACACTAATTCCATTTCCCTAATCCCAAGGCCATCTCGCATGAACTCCCAGAACTGATTTAAGTCATCTTCGTAAGATGATACCGTGTTTTCCGAAAAGCCCTTCTCGTTTTTGAGGTAGCTCAGAAAATCTCTGATAAGTGTTCTTCCTTCCATTTTATTATGTCCCTTATTGCTCTTTGAGATTTATATATCCTTCTGTCTTTTCCACGGATTCTAAAATTTACGGGACTTAAAATGCCAAGGTTGGCATTCATCGGCTTGAAGTCCTGATAAGGGTAGTGGGTAATGTAATCGAGCAATGCACCGGTTATAGTGGTTTTGGGTGGAAGCTCGGGTAGTTTTCCCGTTTTGTATAGTTTTCTGATAAATATTGAAACCAATAACCCTCCCCAGATTGCTTCTACATACCCTTCTGTACCTGCAATCTGACCGGCAAAGAAGATGTTATTTTTTCCCTTCAGCCTCAGGTAGTCATCAAGAACCCGGGGAGAGTTAAGGTAGGTGTTCCTGTGGACCTTTCCATATACCACAAATTCAGCCTTTTCCATTCCGGGTAACATACGAAAAATCCTTTCCTGTTCTTTGATTTTGAGCTGGGTTTGAAAGCCGACAAGGGAGAAGAGGGTTTTCTCCCGGTTTTCAGCACGTAACTGAACAACAGCGTAAGGCTTGCTTCCATCAGGTGGTGTAAGCCCATCAGGACGCATAGGACCATAGCGAAGAGTCTCATTACCTCTTTTAGCCATCACTTCGATGGGCAGGCAGGCCTCAAAATAGTCTCTGTCTTCTTCGAGATGCGGCTCATGTATTTCGGCTTTTCTGAGTTCTTCGACAAAAGCAAGGTATTGGTCCCTGGTGAGAGGTATGTTTAGATAAATATCATCCTGTTCACCGTGTCTGTCTTTGAAATACATTTTGCTTGTATCCAGAGATTCTGAGGTAACAATGGGTGCCACAGCGTCATAGAAGTTTAAAAAACTTTCACCAATTAAGCCTTTGAGAAATTCTGCAAATTTATCAGAGGTTAGAGGTCCGGTGGCAATAACTATGTAGTCGGCTTCAGGTAGAAAGGTTACCTCTTCCCTTACTATTTTAATCATAGGATGGGATTCAATAGTTTCTGTTATTTTTTTTGAAAATAGTTCTCTGTCAACAACCAAAGCTCTTCCACTGGCTATTGAGCTTTCTTTCGCAAACTCTAAGAGTTTTGAACCTAAAATTTCCATTTCTTTCTTGAGGAGGCCGTGTGCATTATGAAGTTCGGTGGATTTTAAGGAATTACTGCATACAAGTTCCGCAAAATATGGGGTCTTATGGGCGGGGGTGAAACGCAATGGTCTCATTTCATAAAGGGTAACCTTTATACCTGCCTTTGCTAAATTGATTGCGCATTCACTCCCTGCAAGCCCTCCACCTATTACCACTACATTCATATTTTGACGCCAAGTTGCCACAAGGTAAAAATTGTGGAGAGGGTCATGTCCTCAATCCGTTTTTTTCTCGGCTTACCCGCACCATGTCCTGCTTTTGGCTCAACATAAAGGAGAACAGGTCCCTTCGTCTTTACTAAATTCTGCATCTTTGCAGCCATTTTCATTGCATGCATAGGGTGAACTCTTCCATCAAATTCGGCGGTGTGGAAGTAGACTGCGGGGTAAATCTTATCTAAGTTTCTATCTATTCTGTGATAGGGAGAGTATTCGTACAAGTATTTGAAATCCTCAGGATTATCAGGATTTCCGTATTCTGGTATCCATATATGTGCTACTCCAAATTTGTGGTATCTGATCATATCAAGGAGAGGAACCCCGCAGTAAACAGCCCGAAAGAGGTCTGGCCTCTGGGTCATTACCGCACCAACGAGGAGACCGCCATTACTTCCGCCGGATATGGCAAGCCTTTCAGGATTTGTGTATCCCTTCTGGATCAGGTACTCTGCTGCGCTTATAAAATCGTCAAAAACGTTTTGCTTTTTGTCCCTCATCCCCTGTTTATGCCACTCCTCGCCGAATTCGTCTCCCCCTCTCAGGCAAGCTATAGCATACACAAAGCCCCTTTTGAAGTAGCTATTATTTCCAAGAAAATAAGGTCTCATTCCCGCTGCAAATCCACCATAGCCGGTAAGGAGGGCGGGATTATTGCCGTCCAACTTTATGTCCTTTCTGTGTATAATGTACATCGGTATCAAGGTCCCATCTTTGGAGGGATACATAACGAATTCCTGGACGAAGTCTTCTACCTTGAAGTCTACCTCTTGTTGCCAGATTTTTTTTATTTCTTTTGTCTTAACATTGAAAGAGAATATGGTGGGGGGAGAGAGGAAAGACTGAAAGAAGATGTAAATTACAGGGGATTCGTAATTCTCTATGGTGAAACCTGCACTTCCCCTGTCTGGAAGAGGAATTTCATATTCAATGTTCCCGTTGATGTCCGCAATGTAGAGTCGGGTAAAGGTGCTGTCCGTTACTCTGAAAATAAGTTTTCCACCGGCAAAGGAGAAGTTTTCCAGAACCCAGTGATTTTGAGGGATAATCTCCTCCGCCTTTTCGATGTCGGGATTTTCAATGGGAACACGTATCAATCTGTATCTCGGAGCCTTATAGCTGGTTAGAATGTAAAAATAATCTCCGTAAGAGACAAGGGAAAAGGTTCCGTCGAGGTTTTCCGCTATCTTTTGCCATCCTTCTTCGCCGTCAATTTTTCTGATATATAGGTCGTTTTGTGACCATCCCTTTTCTATGGTCAGAACGAGAAATCTCTTATCCCGAGTAGTATGTATCGAGGGCATCCAGGTTTCTGGCAGGTCTTCTCCGAAGACGTATTTATCGTTTCTATAATCGTCTCCAATTTTGTGGAAGTAAACCCGCGGTAAGAATTTGTCCCCTCCGGTGTTTCTTGTGTAATAGAAACCGGATTTATCGGGAAGCCAGGCGACGGAAGTCCACTTGGTATCGGGTATAGAATCGGGAAGGTATTCGCCTTTTTCAACATCAAAGAGGTAAAGAGTACTGTTTTCGCTACCTCCGAAAGATTTACCGAGGGCAATGAGTTTTCCATCGTGGCTGGGATAGAAAAAGTCAAGAGCCACAAGACCATCTTTACTGAACTTGTTCGGGTCAATGAGTTTTTTTGCTTTTTCTATGTCCCACTTTCCTTTGCTCATGTAAATGACGGAATGGTTACTTTTACCGTCATATTTGTTAAAGAAATATATGTCTTCATAAACCGAAGGAGCGGATATGTATTTTCTTCGTAAGTTCCTGTCAATTTCTTTGTACAGTTTTTTATAACCTTTGAGGCCCTTGAGGGTTTTTAAGGAAAGGTCGTTTTGTTCTTCTATCCATTTTTTAACTTCTGGGTCATCTACATTTTCCAGCCAGCGGTAAGGGTCTCTGATCTCAACACCAAAAAGGGTATCAACTACCTCCTTGGTTTTTGTGGGAGGATAAAGAAGGGTTAATATAGTCATAAATACCTCCAGCATTTGAACCTCCTCTGGAACGCTAAAATGATAAAGGATTGGTTGTGGACATGAATTTGTTTTAAAAGGCAGGGAGGATCTAATTAATGTACTGCGGTATGTATGATGGGCAAAAATACTTGATAACGCAACCTGTTGGGTTTTGTTTTGAAGGGCGAG
>JASEFR010000027.1:26294-26609 GCA_030019025.1 bacterium | reverse complement strand
GAAAAAAAGCAGAAAAAGATTTGGGCTATAAGCCAAGGCCTATAGAGGAGACCTTAAATGACACATATAGATGGTTTAAAGAGCATAGATACCTTTAATTTCATCGTTTGGTGCTGGATTGCTTTTTCTGCCTTCATTTTTGTAATTTTACTAAAGATTTCTGCACCCTACGGAAGGCATGCCAGAAAAGGTTGGGGGCTTATGTTGTCAAACAGAATCGGATGGATTCTAATGGAAATCCCATCCCTTTTAATACCCACCTTTTACTTTTTTAAATACCGAACTTATCTTACTCAGAGCCCTCATATCATTTTT
>JASEFR010000027.1:13216-26284 GCA_030019025.1 bacterium | reverse complement strand
TTTTGTTAGCTTATGGACTTTTCATTACTTTTATAGATCCCTTCTTTTTCCTTTCAGACTAAAGTCAAGAAAGGATATTCCACTTTCAATCGCAGGAATGGGCTTCTTTTTCAACATTGTTAACAGCCTTCTAAATATGATATCCATTACCCATGTTAAGAAATATAACCAAAGCTGGACAGGAGATCCACGATTCCTCGCCGGCATAGTTTTATTTATAGTGGGCTTTTTGCTCCACTATATTTCAGATTCCAAATTGATAAACTTGAGAAAAAAGGGCGACTTGGAATATAGAATTCCAGAAGGAGGTATGTTTAATCTTGTTTCCTCCCCAAATTATCTTGGCGAAATCCTGGAGTGGACCGGATGGGCTATTGCAACATGGAGTCTGGCGGGGCTCTCCTTTGCCCTCTGGACCTTTGCAAACCTAGCTCCAAGAGCCTTAGCCAATCACCGCTGGTATAAAGCCAACTTTCCCTTCTACCCCAAAAACAGAAAGGCCTTGATTCCATACTTGCTATAAAAACAACAATAAATCGGATTTCGTTGATAGTTCTCAAAAAATCCTTTATTCTAAAAGAAAAGGAAGGTGGTCTATGAAGGTTATAGATGAAATCTTCAGAATGTATGATATCAGAGGTATCTATGGTAAGGAATTGGATGAAGAGATTGCCTATCTTATCGGCAGAGCTTTCGGTACAATAATTAAAGAGAAGGGAGGTTCAAAGGTAACCGTTGGAATGGACGCAAGGCCTAGCTCAATCCCCCTTAAAGAGGCTCTAATAGAAGGCTTTACAAAGACCGGAATAAGCGTTTATGACCTTGGACTTGTCCCAACACCGCTTCAATACTATTCACTGTTCAAATATGAGGTCCACGGTGGGATTCAGGTAACCGCAAGCCATAACCCACGGGAGTACAATGGATTCAAACTTTCTCTCGGGAGGGAGACTTTCTACGGTGATGAGATTCAAAAACTTAAAGAAATGATAAAAAAAGAGAAGTTTTACAACACTCTGGAACGCGGAAAAGTTCAAAGATTAGACGTAGTTGACCAATACATTTACGAAATGGTCCGTAATGTTAAAATAGAAGGAAATTACAGGGTAGCAATCGACCCTGGAAATGGAACCGCAGGGCCAGTTGTATCTGAAATATTCAACAGTTTACGCATTCCTTTTGAAGGGATTTATATGGAGATAGATGGAACCTTCCCCAACCACCTGGCAGACCCGACAGTAGAAAAATACATGAAAGATCTCTCGGAAAAGGTATTGAAGGAAAAATTTGATCTTGGTATCGGGTACGATGGAGATGCGGATCGCATCGGTGCAGTTACCGAAAAAGGTATTCTTCTCTTCGGAGACAGACTCCTTGGTATCTTTTCAAAGCAGGTATTGAAGAGTTATCCGGGGGCTACGATTATCCACGATGTGAAATGTTCAAAAGGGCTAACTGAATACATTGAGAAATTGGGTGGAAAACCCCTTATGTGGAAAACGGGACACGCCCTCCTTAAAGCGAAATTGAGAGAAGTTAATGCACCGCTGGCAGGTGAAATGTCAGGACACATTTTCTTTAACGACAGGTTCTACGGTTATGATGATGCAATTTACTCTTCCCTTAGGCTTCTTGAAATATTGGAAGAAGAAAACAAAAGCCTTTCTGCCCTTGCCGAAGAGATTCCGTACTATCACTCCACACCCGAAATTAGGGTGGGTTGCCCCGATGATAAAAAGTTTGAAGTGGTTTCAAATCTGGTTGAAGAATTTAAGAAAAAATACAAGGTAATTGACATAGACGGAGTAAGAGTAGAGTTCGAGGATGGGTTTGGTCTCATAAGGGCATCCAATACCCAACCAGTACTTGTTGTCAGATGCGAAGGACGGACTCCCGAAAGGCTTGAAGAGATCAAAAATCTAATCTTTGGCGCACTCTCAAAATTTAAAGAAGTGGATCTCAACTCGGACGTGCATTGAATTTAATATCTTTTCTAATTTTTGCCTCTTCGCCACTCTATTTTGAGTGTAAGGAGATACTCTATTTTGCGGATAGTTCTATCTTCGTATTGCGGGATTCTGCAGAAATCAAGAAAGAAAATGTGAAACTTTTTGCCGACAGCATTATTTTTTACAAAAATGAAGATAAACTAAAGGCCTTTGGTAATAAGGCAATTCTCATATTCGGCAATGACACACTCGTCGGCGACAGCATCTACTATAATACGAAAACCAAGAACGGGTTTGCCTTCAGAGGTAAAATGAGGCAGGAAAAGGGTATTTATCAGGGGACAAAGATAGTAAAGGATTCAACGGATACGATCTACGTGAAAAAGGGGACCTTCACTACCTGTGAGGCAGATACCCCTCATTACTACTTTGAGTCCGCTGAAAGCAAGGTCATATTGCGAGACATGGCCATTGTTAAACCCGTTATCCTCAAAGTACACGATGTTCCAGTTTTTCTTTTACCCTTCTGGATATTTCCCCTCTCAAAGCAACGCAAATCGGGATTTTTAGTTCCCCGTTTCGGAACAAACTCCACCGACGGCAAATACTTTAGAAACTTATCCTATTATTTAGTTTTAAACAACTACTCCGATCTAACCTTCTCTCTCGACCTCTTCGAAAAAAGGGGGGTAAGGGGTAACGTCGAACTCGCCTTTAATCGTTATCGGTTCGGAACTTTCAATCTCAACTATTCCCTGGCTCAAGAATGGAACCCATGGAGGAGAAGGTGGACCCTTAACATGAATACTACCATCGGCCCCTTCAAGGGCTTCAGAATTACTGGAAAAGGGGAATATCTATCGGACAACGAAGTTTTGAACGACTATGCAGATGTTAAAGAAAATTGGCTAAAAAGAGAACTTTCCAGTTATCTATCCATTTCAAAAAACTTCGGCAGGGTCGCCTTTTCGGGAATCTTAGATGACAGATTAAACCTCACAACGAGGAGAAGAACCACACGTATCCCTTCCATCCAAGTTGGTTTGCCCCATATCAAATTTGGCAATTTTGGATTTACTGGTAATATATCTTTTCTCCGTGAATATTCCCAAATCGACACCCTTGACACTCTGAGATGGGGTACCAAAATTAGTGGATCAGCAGGCTATAATTTTAGATTGTTTAAATACTTAAGGTTCTCTCTCACAGCATTCGGCTTTGCAGGTTTTACAGACTACGATACTTCTGGAGGTAAATATCCTGTAATAAAAGGAATTTCCTACTCTGCCAATACCGGAACAGTATTATACGGCAGAACAGTTTTCGGTATTGGTAAAATAAAGTTTTTCACCCACACATTGCAACCCTCCCTCTCCTTTACATACCAGCCCGAGATAGAAAATCCACAAACAAACTTTTATTTTCTTCAATACTCTTCCAAGGAGCGTGCCACCTTAAATGTATCACTCAATAACAGTCTCGGGGTACAATTGGAAAAAAGAAAGGTTGATTTTATTAACATTAACCTATCAAGTTCCACAACAATTTTGCCTGAGGACTCATTACCCCTCTTTAACAACTGGCTTATAAGCGTTAATACTCTTACCCTTTTACCATTTAGCATCAGGCTGACGACAACATACCTTAGGGAGACAAAGGAATTCAAGAATCCATCAATTAATTTATCCTTAAGAGGAAGCCTACCTCTCCCATTTTTTAACTTAGAACAGACTGATTCACGGAACAAAATAAGCCTTAATCTAAATTATACCCTGACAAAGGGAATTTTTATCAGTCAAATGCTTTATGTTAGCGGTAACTTCAACTTCGGGAAAAGTTTCAAAGTTTCCTTCTCAGGAAGCTACGATTTTGATAAAAAAGAAGTGGTTTCAAAAGGCTTTTCTATAAGTAAAGATCTGCATTGCTGGGAAGCAAACTTCACCTATAATGGTTTTGGAGAAAGATGGGATTACAATTTCAGGATCTACATCAAAAAACTGCCAGACGTAAAAATCGAAAAATCCATTTTTGACCTTTTCTTACCCTAAATCTTTCCCTTTGTACCAGTTTAAGTGAACCTTCTTCATTAGTTGCGAGAATAACAGAGCGCCTTCGCCCGCATCCTTTTCTTTTAAAATTTCGATTACCCAGTTCAAAGAGTTAATAAGATTAAGAGCATACAAATAACCAATGACGTTAAAAATCTCAATCTTACCTTCTCTTAAAAGCCAAACAAGGCGTGGTCTTTCCACTCTCTTCATGAATTCTCTAAAACCGAGGGTCTTAATATAGATCTCTTTCCCATATGTGGTAAGAGGCAAACTATGAGTAAAAGAAAGTAAAAAGAGCAAAATAGCTACCACAATGGGCTCAATTACGAGAATAATTTTAGCTAATCCATCACCTATATTCATAAGCGTTTTTACGGAAATCACATCTAAAACAATGTAAGTAATGGTAGCCAGCAAAAAGGCAGTTTTCGTCTCAAAGGCATATCTTTTGCAAACCGGCTTCTCAAATCTCAGTGAATCTAAAAGCCTGTTTTTAAAATTATCAGCCCAGTTGGAAAGGTTTTCCAGGACCAGTTCACAGTCAACTTTATCGGGGAAATATTCCTGATTGTATATAACACCCGTTTTCTGCATGATTTCAATGTTTGGCATAAAAAACACCTTATCCAAGATGAACTTTTCGTAAGAAAGCAGGCTGGGGTCGTTCTCATAATCGACTTTCTTGTGAAACATTAGTCTTCCTCCCTCATCTAAAATTTCTAAGTATCCTCTTAGAAAAAGACTATAAAGGGTTGAAATGAGTTCCTGGGGCCCAATATCTTTCGAAACCAGGAAAGAAGCCTCAGCAGGCGTTATATCCTCTGGTAACTTATAATCCACCACCATAGTAAAATAGCTCGGAGTAAATAAAATCCAGAAAATCAAAAATAGTAAAACGGCACATGAAAGGAGCAAACCGGGGTAAATGTATATGGTTCTAAAAAGTAAAAAGGGCAAGATTAGAAAGTAATAAAAGACGAAAAAATAATCATCCTCAGAAATTGAAGCTAAAAATGCGACAACGAGGCCCAAAAATATTATGCCGCACTTAAAGGAGTTAGAAGGCATTCCGTAAGCAAAGACGTACAAAATAATTATTAAGAAGAAAGCAAGATAAGTCTTAGGAGTAGCTTTCCTTCTAACCTTAAAATCTGAAGAAAGCTTGTAAATCTTATTAAACAAAACTCACCTCCTTTACTGAAGTTAATTTTAAACCAGAATACACAAGAAGGCCAGGTCTACTTGTGCAAATAATCACTTGACTATTTAGAGCAAAGGCCTTATCATAAATTTAGCTCAAAAAAGGGGGATATTATGGGAAGGCTCCTTTTCAATCCTGGACCAACAGAAGTAAGGGAAGAAGTGCTTAAAGCACAGGTTAGACCAATGATTTCCCACAGGGGGAAGGAATTTCAGACCCTGTACGAGGGTATAATCGAGAAACTTAAAAAAGCGCTGAACACAAAAAATCACGTAATCGTTTTCACTTCTTCTGCAACAGGCGTAATGGAAGGAACGATAAGAAATTGTGTAAAAGAAAGAGCACTCTCCACCATATGTGGTGCTTTTTCTGAAAGATGGTACAAGATTGTAAAAGAGTGCGACAAAGAGGCCGATACAATTGTTGTTGATTGGGGAAAAGCAATTAGACCAGAAATGATAGACGAAAAGCTGAAAACCGGAAAATACGACACGCTCCTCGTAACCTACAATGAGACATCCACGGGCGTAATGAATCCATTGCCAGAAATTGCCGAAGTTGTGAAAAAATATCCTGACGTAATTTTCGCAGTGGATGCCGTAAGCGCGATGATGGGTGCCCCATTAAACATAGATGAATGGGGAATAGACGTTGTATTTGCGAGTGTTCAAAAGTGCTTTGCAATGCCACCGGGACTAACTGTCACGGTCGTAAGCGAAAAAGCTTTAGAGAGAGCAAAAAATGTAAAAGGTAGAGGCCATTACTTTGATTTCGTGGCATATGTGAAAAAGTATGAAGAGTCCAAAGAAACCCCTCCAACACCAGCGGTTTCACTTCTTTACGCACTCGACTTCCAGCTTGACAGAATATTAAAAGAAGGTGTAGAAAACAGAATTAAAAGGCACAAAGAAATGGCAAAACTTGCTCAAGAATGGGCAGTTGCAAGAGGATTTGGAATGTTCCCCGAAGAAGGCTACTGGTCACAAACGGTATCAGTTGTTAACAATCCCAAAGGATACTCCATTGCAGAACTTAACAAACAACTCGAGGCAAAGGGCTACAGAATAGCCAATGGTTATGGCAAGCTAAAAGACATAACCTTCAGAATCGGACATATGGGTGACCTTACCCCCGAAGAGACAAAGGGGCTCCTTGCAGCCATTGATGAAATCTGGGGTTTGAAGTAGGAGGTGGAAAAATGAAAGTCGCAATCTGTGACAAGATGGAAAAAAGTGCCATCGAAGAGTTGAAGAAGCTCGGTGTTGAGGTAGCTGATTTGAGCTCCCTACCCAAGGAAGAACTTCCTGCTCATCTTGGCGATGCAGATATCATAATCGTAAGAAGCGCAACTAAGGTAAAGGGTCCAGTCCTTGAAGCTCTGAAAAACTGCAAGTTAATTTTGAGAGGCGGAGTAGGTCTTGACAACATTGATATCGAAGGGGCAAAGGCAAAAGGGATCAAAGTCGACAACACTCCTGAGGCAGCCTCAGCATCGGTCGCTGAGCTTGCCCTGGGCTTTATGTTCGCCCTTGCAAGACATATTGTTCGAGGAACAGTAGGTATCAAAAACGGTCTCTGGGAGAAAAAAGTGCTGGAAGGTTGGGAACTTGCTGGTAAAACCCTCGGAATTCTCGGATATGGAAGAATAGGCCATGAGTTGGCTAAAAGGGCAAAGGGCCTTGGCATGAACGTAATAGGTTACAGAAGGCACGAATTTCAGGATGAGTATGCCAAAAGGGTCTCCCTTGATGAACTATACGCCCAGTCGGACTTCATTTCCATCCACCTTCCTTTAACACCTGAAACCAAATACATTGTTAACAAAGAGGCCTTTGACAAGATGAAAGACGGCGTATTCATAATAAACGTGTCAAGAGGTGGAGTGGTAGACGAAAAAGCCCTCTTAGAAGCCTTAAAGTCTGGAAAAGTAAGAGGAGCAGCCCTTGATGTATTTGAGGTGGAACCTCCTGAAGATCCGCTTCACAATGAACTTATTCAGCATCCCAATGTCATCTGTACACCTCACATTGGTGCAAGTACCTTTGAGGGACAGGAACGAGTTGGCGCGGCCCTGGTCCAGAAAGTAAAAGATTTCCTTGAAGGAAAACTATAAAAAACTGGCATAAATTCACACCCAGGGAAGGCGCCCGTCCGGGCGCCTTTTTATTTAAAAACTTCACTCAAAATTAAACACAACAAAAACACTCATACGGATCCTTATCGTACCCTCCTCTATTGGGCTATCTGAGGCTGCTCTTAAAAAGCCACGGATCCATCCAGAGATGCATCTAAAATAGCAGTATGGATATTTATGCTTCTGATACCCTTAACCTTATATTCAGTTCCTGATAATGCCTTCTCCGCTTCAGTCCCGGCGTCTTTCATTGCCTGTTCGATCCCAATAAGCTGAAGTGAATCTTTGTTTGAATAATCAAAAACTACACCATTTACACGATGTACCACTGCTTCAATGGCTGCAGCAAGAATTTTTCCGCTTCACCCACCGGCACCGTCACTATTATGTCCTCATTAGCTCTAAAACATTTTAGAGTCTCTGTCCCATGCGCATATACAGGCTCAATTCGCAAGTTAGCCGTCTTTACCTTTTCTTTTTTTACCCCAAGTTTAAAAAGCTTCTCAAAATAGAATGCATCTTCTTTGAAAGTTCATTCATAGGTCTATCATGGGCGAGATCCTCAGGAACAACACCGATAGAGAGCACGCAGACATCTGGAACGACATATAATTCTGCAATTCCTCGACTCCAATTGTTCGGACTGTATCCAGAGTCTGGGTGAAAGCAAACCCTGAAAACAAAAATAAATTAAAACTAACAAGACACGCCACATTTTTTACCTCCGCATAGTAAGCTTAATGCTTTAAACTGGCAAAATAAAACGCTAAAATTATCTATGGGAAGTTTGAATTTTAGTTCTCCCTCATTATAATTTTTAATAGGAGGTTAGTATGAAAAAGTTTTTACTACCAATCTTTGTATTAGGCCTGTTCTTTGTGGGATGTGCGCGAAAGCAGGCACACCGCGCAAACAAACTGGTAATCTGGGAGAGCTACAACGACGAGGAGCATGCGGTATTCACCCAGATAGTCGAAAAGTTCAAAGCCCAAAATCCCGGAATCGAAATTGAGATTCAAAGGATACCCTTTGATGGAATGGAACAAAAAGTCCTAACAGCCCTTGCCTCAAAAACGACTCCAGATATTGCCAGGGTAGACTACGCTTTTGTCGCAAAACTTGCAGACAAAAATGCAATACTCCCGATAGAAGAGGAAGAAATTGCTGACATAAAAGATAAACTTGTGAAAGCGGCACTCTATTCCAATTTCTACAAGGGAAAATTCTACGGAATACCGGATCAGACAACCTGCATAGCCCTTTTCTATAATAAAAAGATCTTCAAGGCAAAGGGGATTAAAAAACCACCAAAAACGTGGAACGAACTTGTAGAAATTGGGAAAAAGATCACCGATGGAAAAATCTATGCTTTTGGAATGCACAATTCCCTTTGGTGGACATTTCCCTTCTTCTTCTCCTTTGGCGCTAAATTTATGAGCGATGATCTAAAAACCTGTCTCCTTGATTCTCCTGAGGCAATTGAGGCTTTCACTTTTAAAGTAGATTTATATAGAAAATACAAAATTGAGGGGGGAGCTTGGCAGGCAGGAGCTATAAATCCCGACGCAGGCTTCAGAAACGGAAAATACGCTATGATATTCAACGGTCCATGGTCCATAAAGTCCTTGCAAGAAGCGGGACTGGACTTTGGAGTAGCTCTCGTGCCTGAAGGTCCAGTAGGCTCCGCCACAACCATCGGGGGCACCAACCTGGTTATATTTCATAAAGAGACCAAGCCCCTCGCAATGAAGTTCATTAAATTCCTACTCTCACCGGAAATACAGGCCTTCTGGGCAAACGAACTTGGTCAAATACCCTTGAGATATGATGCGATACCAATGGTAGACACCCTAAAACATCCCTATCTCAAGGTCTTTATTGAACAGATGAAATACGCCATTCCTCGCCCTCCACTGCCTAATTATACTGATATTGAGCTCACCTTTAACGGAGAAATGGAAGCAGCCCTTTCTGGTCAGAAATCCCCTGAACAAGCTCTCAAGGATGCCACAAAGAGAGTCAATGAAAAAATTCTTAAGGAGGAATTGTAATGTTTAATTTCCTTATCGCCATTCTAATCTTCACACAGACTTTTAGAACTATAGAGGTT
Source organism: bacterium (assembly GCA_030019025.1). Taxonomy (NCBI): domain Bacteria; species bacterium. The sequence goes on along the minus strand of JASEFR010000027.1, from coordinate 16,839 downwards.
GACGGTGCCCTCTCGGACTGGACTCAGGATGAACTGGTGATCCCCGATTCCCCAATAGACTGTGCAGTGACAGGAAACGAAATCTACGGCATCTACATGACCTGGGATACGACTTACCTCTATGTTGGTGCAAGTTATAAACTGCAAAATAAAGCACTGCTTATAGTATTAGACCGAGGGACCGGTAAAGGCGTCCACGATATTAACAACCTTGATTGGTACCCAAGAAACTTTCAGTTCTTTGGAATGAATGCAGACATTCTAATAGCTTTATGGAATGCAGACTTAGGCACGGGAGGGGTAAGAGAAATCACGGGGGAAGTGGTCAATAACACCGTCAAAACGAGGCCTTTCCCGGGGGTTATGATCAATAACAGTGCAACTCCTGGTGACTCGGGCGGGATAGAAGTAGCCATACCGTTCAGCCAGCTTTACCCCGGTGGTTTTCCAGCAGGTGCAAGTATAAAGGCTGTGGCCTTAATTGCCGGGTCAGACCACGAGGGTGGAGTGGAATCCGCGCCGGACAACCCATGGATAAGACCCTTTCAGGCTTCCTCGGTGAGAAAAATAACCCACATCGTTCTTGACAGCAACAATGATAGCCAACCTGACGAAGGCGTGTATCCAAGAGAAATAGCTGAAATAATTTATACAGAGGAAAAAACCCTTAAAATATCAAAATTTGAACTATCTCAAAGGGCGGCTAAGACAGGCGAAAACATTGATATTATCGTTTCCGTTACAGATTATACAAACCTTGACGTCGCAGTTTACAATGAAAGAGGTGAACTTATAAAACGTTTCAGTAGTCCCAATGCAATTCCCAATGAAGAATATACTTTTAACTGGGATCTGACTGACCTCACTGGTATTACTGTAAAACAGGGCATCTACATCATAGTAGTTAAAGCCGGCGAGTACGTAAGGGAGAAAAAGGCGGTTCTTGTTTACAAATAGGATAATAATCGGTTTAGATCCCGCCTGGAAAAAGGGTAGAGAATCTTATGGAGTTCTGATAAGGGAAGATCTTTTTGTAAAAAAGGCTTTTTCCTTCTATGAATTTCGTGAACTTGAAGAGATCATGTCGATGATACCCTCAGAAACTAAATTAATATTCGTAGATGCTCCTCTCAATCTGGAAACAGGAGAACGGGTAAGAGTTTGTGATAGGGAATTTTTAAAAAGAGGCATCCCCATCCTACCCTTTAATGAAGAAATAATGAAGAATTTTTACTCACCCTTTTTCGGCTTTGAGCTCAGAAAATTCCTTGAAGACAAAGGCTTCAAATATTGTGGGTCCTTTAATGAAAATAGCTTTTACGAGGTTTATGCCTTCGGAAATGCAATGCTGGTCTTTGGGATTAAAAGGAAATTAGACTTTCTTAAAAAATGGAAAAAACTCCTCGCTGACTTCGGCTTTACGGGATTGAAAAAAATCAAGAGCCTCCACCATATAGATGCACTTCTTTCTACCCTGCCCTTCTTCGTTATGAAGTGGAATTTTGACGTCTTCTCCCTTTATAGGGAAAGGGGATACTGCCTTTTCGTGCCAGGACAAAGCTAAAAATGTTTGAAGAATGGGGTGGAAAGCGATATAACAACTTTAATCACCATCTTAAAAAAGTTTTTGGAGAAAAGGTTTACCGCGTTTCAATAGATGCAAGATTCACCTGTCCCAACAGAGATGGAACTCTTGGAAGGGGTGGGTGCATTTTTTGTGATGAAGGGGGATCAAGAGCGGGGTATGTCGTGCCAGAACTACCCGTGAGAGAGCAGATAAAAAAGGGAATAGAACTCATAAGAAAAAACACCGGCGCAAGAAAGTTCATTGCCTATTTTCAGGCGTTTTCCAACACCTATGCCTCCCCTGAAAAATTAGAGAAAATTTACAGGGAGGCCTTAGAAATTCCGGACGTTGTTGGAATTTCAATCTCCACGAGGCCGGATCTCGTCCCTGACGATGTACTTGATCTTCTTGAAGAAATAGGAAAAAACACCTACCTTTGGCTTGAACTTGGTGTTCAAACTCTAAATGAAAAGGTTTTAAAAAGGCTAAACAGGAAGCACACCGTTGAGCAAACCGTTGATGCCATACAAAGAACGTTAAGAAGACCACATATTCGGATCCTTGCCCACCTTATCCTTGGACTACCTGGAGAGAATGAAGAAGAGATACTAAACACGGCAACAGGTGTCTCTAAGTTGGGAGTTCATGGTGTTAAGTTACATCACCTTTATGTAATAAGAGGAACGGTTCTCCAAAGACTTTACGAAAAGGGTATCGTGAAAGTCTATGAAAAACCAGAAGACTATGCCGAGATTGCGGTTAAGTTCCTCGAACACTTAAGCCCAGAAATAATAATTCACAGACTACAGGGCTTTGCGAGGGAGAATTTAGTCGCGCCCTCATGGACTGCCAACAAATTCGCAGGAATACAAGCGATTGAAAGAATGCTGGAAGAAAAGAACAGCTATCAAGGTAAATTTTATGAAAATTAAAAATGGAGCTGAGGGGATTCGAACCCCCGACCTCCAGAGTGCGATTCTGGCGCTCTCCCATCTGAGCTACAGCCCCTTTGGTTTCTATTAATTATAAAACGCCTTTTGCGTTCTAACAAAGCAAGCATAAATATGACCAATGCATTAATTCCTTTTAAAAGCAAGACTTTCCTTGAATAAAGCCTGCTTTTTCCTTATACTTCTATAATGAAATTCTTTATTTCCTGCGGAGAAGTATCTGGTGATATCCACGCATCCAGTTTGGTTCGAGAACTACGTAAATTTATACCAGATGCTACTTTTATCGGTATAGGAGGAGAAAACCTGAAAAAGGAAGGGGTTGAAGTATTCTTGGATATTAAAGAAATGGGAGTTATTGGATTCGTTGAGGCAATAAAAAGCCTTAAAAAAACAATCAGTCACCTGAAGCTGGCAGAAGAGAAAGCGAAAGAAGCAGATTATTGTATTTTTGTTGATTACCCAGGATTTAATTTACAGCTGGGAAAGAGAACTCATCGAATAGGAAAGAAAAACATTTACTACATACTTCCTCAGGTCTGGGCATGGGGAGAAAAGCGGATAAGAACTTTAAAAAGTCATTTCGACCTCCTTATTTCCATCATACCCTTTGAGGAAGACTATTTTAGAAAAAGAGGCGTTACTGTCCACTATGTAGGTAGTCCAGTCCTTGATAAGGTGCATCAAGAAAGGGAACACATAGAGGAAATTGCAGTCCCTGATAACAAAAAAATAATCGGTATCTTACCTGGCTCAAGGAAATCAGAGGTAGAGAGGCTTCTTCCACACGTAAAGTCCATAATGGAGACAATGAACCAAAAGCGTAAGGACCTATTTTTCATTCTTTCAAGAAAGATCCCCTACACTCTTGATGGACCTCCTAATATGCTGTTATATGATGGTCACCCATATAGCATCATAAAAACCGCCGATGTATTGCTTGTCGCATCAGGAACAGCGACCTTGGAAACGGCAATTTTTGAAAAGCCAATGGTTGTATTTTATAAAACATCAATAGGTACTTATCTCGCAGGCAGAATGGTAGCTAAAATAAGTCATATTAGCCTTGTTAACCTCATTGCCGGAGAAGAGGTCGTACCTGAGTT
>JASEFR010000027.1:6732-13206 GCA_030019025.1 bacterium | reverse complement strand
TGAGTTTGTGCAGAAAATAGATGACCACGAAGTTGCTAAAAAACTTTTGTCTTATTTGGAAAATAGCGACCTTTATTTAGAAACCGTATCAAAACTTAGAGAGGTAAAAAATAAATTAAAACCGGGTGCAGCGGCAAACGCTGCGAAACTTATATACGAGGAGGTTGTTAGGGATGGAAATGTTGGAACTAATAAAAAGCCTTCCTAATCAAATCGAAGAGGCTTTGCAGTACGAATTGCCTCTCTTTGAAATGCCAAAAAGAATTTTTATATGCGGTATGGGTGGTTCTGCAATCGCGGGCGACATCTCAAAAACCATTGCTAAAAACTCAAAGGTTCCCATTGAGGTAGTCAGAGATTATTCTCTTCCTGCCTATGCCTCAAAAGGGGATCTATTAATTGCCTCAAGTTACTCTGGAGATACTGAAGAAACCGTCTCGGCTTTTGAGGATGGCAAAAGCAAAAATCTAACCCTTTTAGCTATTTCCAGCGGCGGAAAACTGGAAAACCTCGCTAAAAAATATGAAGTGCCACACATTAAGATTCCTCAAGGGTATCCGCCAAGAACAGCCCTTGGTTATCTGCTTACCCCCATTATAAAAGTTTTGAAAAATTTCGGTATAATTGATGATAAAACTTTCGAAGACTATATTAGCCTACCTCAATTTCTAAAAAACCTTCAAGAAGAGTTTGAAAAAGAAAATTCCTTAGCCATTGAACTTGCATCCAAATACTACAAGAGAATACCAGTAATCTACACTTCAACTGCTCTTTATCCTATAGCTTTAAGGTGGAAAGCACAGATTAACGAAAACTCAAAAGCCTTTTGCCATACCATGGAATTTCCCGAAATGAATCACAACGAAATAAATGGTATTAAGAACCCTGCTGGGAGATGCGAAGACCTTTGGGTTACTTTTCTCCAGGACGAGGAAGATCATCCGAGGATCAAACTCAGATTCGAGATTACAAAAGAGCTCATTGAGAACAGCATCCAGGGGTATTCAATAATAGAATCTAAAGGAAACAACTGGGTTCAACGAATCTTTTACCTCATTTATCTTGGAGACTATGTAAGCCTTTATCTGGCAAAATTTTACAAAGAAGACCCTATTTCAATTCCGCGTATCTCTGAACTAAAAAGGAGGCTCTCCCAATGAAAGTGCTTATACCCGTTGGAGGAAGAGGGACGAGACTAAAACCCCATACCCTCACCACACCAAAGCCCCTAATAACTGTTGCAGGAAAAGCCATCCTTTTCCATATAATTGACAGAATACTGCCTTACAATCCTGAAGAGATTTTGCTGGTCATTCCTCCCGATGGAGAAAATATATACAAAGCGGTAAAAAATGAGTATTCGAATATGAAAGTGAACTATGCCGTTCAGGAGCAACCCTTAGGTCTGGGACACGCAATATATGTGGGATTAGACCTCGCTCTTAATTCTGAGCTTTTGATAGTTCTCGGAGACACAATTATTGACATAACTTTAAAACCCGAAGATTTTAAAGAAGATTTTATAGGGGTCAAGGAAGTTGAGAATCCCTCCAGATTTGGAGTAGCCGTGGTGGATCAAGATGGGTACATAGTTCAAGTTGTGGAAAAACCCTCCCATTTCATTTCCAACCTCGCTATCTCTGGAATTTATTATTTCAGAAATACCTCAATACTTAAAGAATCCCTTGAACACATTATAAAAAACGAGATTAAAACAAAAGGGGAATACCAGTTGACCGATGCGATACAGCACATGCTCACAAAAGGATTTAGACCCAGAGCTATTCATATAGAAGAGTGGTATGACTGTGGAACTGTCGAATCCCTCCTTGCAACAAATAAGTTTTTACTTTTGAAACATTCCAACAAAAAAACGTTCCCAAATACTTTAATAATTCCACCTTGCTTTATTGAAGATGAAGCAGAAATTGCCAATAGCCTTATAGGTCCTTACGTTTCTATCGGGAAGGGAGCGAAAATCTTCAATTCAATCATCCAAAACTCAATAATTAACGAATTTGCCGAGGTAGAAAATGTAATTATTACTTCCTCTATAGTTGGAAAAGAATCCTACCTTAAAGGATCCGCCAAAATAGTTAACATTGGAGATTCCTCAGAGATGGTAGAGGGTTAATCCCCTACCATCTCTTTTAAAACTTCAATCGCTTTTAACAATTGATTATCCAAAGAGATATTGTCTTGAACAATTTCATTTTCTACATAAATATTTGGTTCGACGGAGGTATTTTCCAGGCTCACCCCATAAGGTTCATAAAACCACCCCTCACTGGGCTGTCTGAAAACTGTTTTCCCATCAAACAAAGTATAGTTGTTTGTGCCTATTACACCGCCAAAGGTAGGAACTCCAACAACTTTTCCGAGACCCAGCTTTTTAAAACCAGCAGGAAATATCTCAGCATCAGAGAAGCAATGCTCATTAATGAGCAGGACTATTGGTTTGTCCCAGCGGAACAAACTGTTATACTCTGGAAGACCATCCCGCTCCTGTTCCACTAAGTAATGAGTTCGCCTCAAAAAATTGAGGAGTTCATCGTGGATATGTCCTCCTCCATTATATCTAATGTCAAGAATCAAGCCAATTTTATCGCGATTCTCGTAAATATCTTTTTCAAATTCTCGGTAATTCTCATCCCCCATACCTCTGATGTGAAGGTAAGCAAATTTTCCACCGGAAAGGCTATCCACTATTTCCCTATTTCTACTGACCCACTCTTTGTAAATCAAATCCCTTATGGTCCAATAAGAAACGGTATTAATAAATATCGTATCCCTTTTTCTCCCATAACCACGCAATAACTCTACAGCCACCTTTTCTCCAAACTTATCTTTAAGATAGAAAGCAAACTGTCTTTCTCTTTCTACCTTTTGCCCATCCAGTGAAAGAATTATATCGCCAGCCTTAATTCCTTCTACGTCTGCCGGTGACCTTTTGATAACCCTCGCAACCCGTACTCCTGGACCTTCATAAGAATTGTCTATTACGATACCTAAATCTCCAAAATCTTCCCTTTTACCTCTGTATTCCTGCCAAACCCCAAGGTGAGAGGCGTTGAGTTCCCCAAGCATTCTATAAGTAACATTGTTAAATTCATTGTAAGTTTTTATGAAACCAGTATACTTAGAATACTTAGAAAACATCGCTTCCCAATCAACGCCGTGCATCCTTTCATCATAAAATCCATCTTTTAGCATCCACCAACCCTCAAGGAGAAGATTACGGTAAAGGTCATGATAACTTATAGAAACATCTCCTTTCAGGTTAATTTCTCTATAATCTCCCTTTTTAACGTCACAGAGATAGAGCGTCCCTTTCTCGGAGAGAAAAGCAAGCCACTCACCATCATTGGAAAACTCAATCTTAATGGGTTTCAGATTGCCCTTGCTAATTCTTCGGGGATTTTTTCCTTCATGATCCACAATCCAGAGGTCATTGCCATTTAAATCTTCAGCCTGTACCGCAATGTATAGGCCGTTGGGAGAGATGGTGTAGTAGTTATAATAAGCCCTGAATCTGTACACCGTTATAGTTCTATCCCTCATACCATCAAATTCAATAGCAAGGGTGTCCCTTAAGGAATCATTCTCTTTAATGCTTCTCAACAACTCCTTTTTATTCCTGAAATCCTTTTCGCTAAGGAAAATGTACTTCACCCACCAATCGCCTTCGTAGTTTCTCGAAGCAAAGAAAAGCCTTTTTCCATCTTTTGTCCACATTGGTTTATAATCGTCATTTGGATGGTCTGTAATGTTTACAGGCACAGCCCCTTCTTTAGCCCTCACAACATATACATCTTCTCTTGGCCCTAATTCTGTACGGCTATAAGCCAACCAGCGAGAATCGGAGGACCAAGAAACCCATAACACATCATTGTGATTGCCCACTCTGAATTCTTTACCGCTTTTCAAATCTTTAACAAAAAGTTTCCCCTTGCCCCTCTTGAAGGCAATCATCGAGCCGTCTGGAGATATAAGGGGTTCTTTCTCCGTTCCATCACCTCTAATTACACATTCTTCTGCAAAGGAGTAATCTCTGGTAAATCTATCTTCCGAACGTGGGTATACCATATAGATGTTGTAATTGCCATCCCTTAAAGAACTAAAATAAAGGCGCTTTCCGTCGGGTGACCATGTAATGTCCTTTTCTGGAGCAGGTGTTCTGGTTATTCTTACAACTTTCCCGTAATCAATTGAAGCTGTATCTATGCAAGAAACAAAGACATCACCAAGGGCAATAAAGGCAATCTCTTTTCCATCGGGAGATATTGAAAAATCAGTAATATTATCGGAGATACTCATGGTCAAGGAGCCCTTAGGGTCAAAATCTTCAACAACTCTGATGTCAGGTCTTATAAGCTCGCCTTTTACGCAATCATAGATGTACAAACGCCCCAATGATTCCATTACAATCCGGCTCCCATCCTGTGAAATAGAAGCCCAGTTAATCTCTTCATCGAAATTGGTTAACTGCTTTACATTTCTTCCAGTTATATCCATTTCAAAAAGGTTAGTAATTCCGTTGTCTGCCCTGTTTGAAAGGAAATAAATTTTACCAGTTTTCGAGGAGTACATTGGCCTTGTATCTCTCAAATCGTTGTTGGTAAGCCTGGTAAATTTTTTAGAAACTGCATCATAAGCCCATATTTCTCGGTCTGCAGGGCCTCTATAACCCTTTCTGTACCAGGGTTCATTTCCTCTCTCTATTAAAAACCTGGTGCCATCTATTTGAGCTAAACTGTTCACTTCGAAATCAAAAACTTTCTCTGGATTACCGCCTTTTATTGAAATCCTGTAAACTCCTCCCCTGAAATCATACATTGAACTTGAAAAGTAAATAAACTTAGAATCTTCACTGAAAGCAAGCAACATCTCATAAGCAGGGTGATAGGTTAGCCTTTCTGGTGGTGCACTCCCGTCAGAAGGTACTATGTAGATCTCGCTATTTCCACTCTCGTCGCTGAGATAGCAGATCCATTTACCATCAGGAGACCAGATGGGTGTACCCTCAAAACCATCGGAAGCCGTCATCCTTATAGCAAGCCCGCCATTAGAATATGCAACCCATAGGTCACCGTGAAAGGAAAAGGCTATACGATTTCCGTCTGGGGAAAGGGATGGGGTTAATGCCCAATCCACCGGTTGTCCCAAAAATGTTGAATTTATAAACAAAATAAAGAGCAGCACCATGTAAAAATTATATAGTTAGGGAAACGAACTATTGATTTAGGTATACAACTTTAGGTTTAAAGCTTTTCGCTTCTTCGGAGTCTATTATTGCAAAAGCAACCACAATCAAAAGATCACCCACCTCTCCTTTCCTCGCCGTTGCACCATTAAGGACACATTCCTTGGTGCCTTTTCTACCTGGAATAACGTAAGTGGAAAACCTTTCGCCATTGTTAATGTTATAAACCTCAACTCTTTCATTGGGAACAAGGCCTGCCTCTTCCATTAAATCTTCGTCAATAGTGATACTACCCTCATAATGGAGATTTTTGTCAGTTACAGCAATCCTATGAATCTTTGACTTAAGGACCGTAAGAAACATATAATAATTTTAGTGGAAAACCTGAAAACAAGCAACAAATAGTAAAACCAAACTGTGACAATCAGTATAGATATCAAAATTTCTGGCCCAAAGAAATTACTTCACGTTAGTAAACAACTTGTGGTAACCTTTTATATCTTTTACTTCTACTCGAAGCAACAATAGTACTTTCTGATCGTTTACAGTATATAAAACCATTCATTACACAGCCTACAAAAAAACTCCCTTTGGTATGTTCTCCTTTTAAATTCTTAATTTTTTTTCTCCACCTTAACGTAAGTACTGTGATAGGCTGCCTGAAAGCCAAATTGTTTGACCACGTCATCGCTGGTAAGCTCGTTAACGGTAAAGCCGGCGATGGACTTCCAGAAAGCTTTGTACATAAACGCACAACCTTCAGACAGCGAGTTGTCAATATGGACTTTTGTAAAAACTTTTCCATTTTCATTGAACACAATAACTTCATCTCCCTCATTAAGACCCAGTTTCAAAGCATCCTTCGGACTAATAAAAATCCTCTTCTCATCCTTTAAAAGGGTATTATGATATTGACTGGATATAGTGTCTCCATAGGTAACCGAAAGAAGCCTCAGCATGCCGTCATCATTCTGCTTTTGGGTGTTAAATTCTTCAAGATCAGGGAAATCAGGAACTCCTCGAAGCCTTCGTCTTTGGGAAACGAATTCAACTTTTCCAGAAGTGGTCTCTATTCTAAAAGGTCTATCTATTCTTGCATACCCGCCCCTTGATAGTTCTTCAAGAGTAATCCCAACAGGCTTTAAAACATTTTCAGCAACTCTCTTTTCCGATTCAAAAAGTTCCGGATCACTGAAACCATAATAACGTGCAAATTCTTTCATCAATTCGTAATTGCTCATCCCCCACCCCTCAAAAACCTTCTCGTTTAG